>NZ_JBATKE010000121.1:0-1581 GCF_049669105.1 Eudoraea sp. | reverse complement strand
CGGGTAGCCCGGCGCTTGGCGCAGAAAGCTTAGCGAACGCACACAATGAGAACCCATCTCTGTCGACCGGCCGCTATGCCGTTGGCGGGTTAGTTTCTTCCTCTACCTCCGCGCGCAACCGATGTAGTCGTAGCGCGTTGGCTGCGAGTACTGAGCTGCTGCTTGCGTACACGTGAATCGCGGGTGGAGAAACGATTCACTGAATCTGCACCGTTTCCCTGCCTCACGAAATCACGAAACGCTGTATTGTCGCCACGAGTTTCTACCCGGGTGTTGTGGATGTCATTGGGCATGTTCGCCCAGCCTTCTCCCCACTTGCTGTTGTGGTCGCCGAACGCGGCCATTGACCCGCTGCCCGCGGTGATAAATAACAGGGTCAGAGCTGATTTTTTCAACATGTCGTTGATCCTTTAACGTTTGTGACATCTGTATAGACGTTTGAGATCGCAAAAGGTTGACCCCGCCCGACTACGGGATTTCCACTATATCTATCCACCCGGACGGGATCAGTCGAGCGCACTAGAAACCTTGGATTGGAGTCGCGCTTTCTGCTACTTTAAACGATCGTTTTATGTAGCGGCGGTGAGTGATGCCCAACCCAACTCGAGCCCTTAGAGCCGATTCCCGTCAGACCCGGGAAACCATATTGAAGGTTTCTGTCGATCTGTTCGGCGATAACGGCTTTGAGGCGACATCAATGCGCTGCATCGCGGACGCGGCCGGGGTCAATCTCGCCGCCACCAATTATCATTTCGGCTCTAAGGCTCAACTTTTCGAAGAGACCTTCAATTACTGCGTCGCGCCGCTCAACGACGAGCGCGTTCGCCGGCTTGACGCTCTGGAAGCCGATCCAGAGGTGCTCACCATCGAGTCGATCGTCCGAGCCTTTGTCGACCCTGGCATCGCCCTGGAAGGCAGGGCGGAGCTGGCGCGTCTGGTCGCTCGAATCTTTGTCGAGCCGAAAACGCTGTCCAGGCCGTTGCTCGAGCAGGCTTTCGCGCCAACGGTCGAACGATTTTTTTCGGCGCTACGCAGAGTGCTGCCTGGGGTAGAGCCCCGTCAGATCGAATGGCGCTTCCATTTTCTGATTGGTGCGATGCTCCAGTTCACCCGATTCGAAGAACCGCTGAATGTGTTCGGCTCCGGTTCGTCGAATTCGGATTCGCCGGGTCAAGGATTGGAAGAACTGGTGCGGTTCGTCACCGCAGGCCTGTGTCAGGACTGCCGCAAGACGGTCACAGAGGGAGTGACGCAATGAAGTTCCTGATGCCCGTCATGGTCCTGATGGGTGGGATTGCAGCCGCGGCGTTGCTCATTGTTACCGGGCCTGAAATTCAACCTCAATCGTCGGAACTGGTTGCTCCTCTGGTGCGATTCGTTGTGGCGGATCCACAGACGCGGCAACTCAGCGTGCGCACCCATGGCACGGTCGTTCCCCGTACGGAAAGTGAGTTGGTTCCGGAAGTCGACGGGCGAATAATCGAGATGTCGCCGGCCCTCGTGTCTGGCGGCTTTTTCAGCAAAGGCGATGTGCTGTTTCGAATCGATCCACTGGACTACGAGGTCAACCTGGAGCAGGCT
>NZ_JBATKE010000120.1:0-24946 GCF_049669105.1 Eudoraea sp. | reverse complement strand
TTCTATATTCAATACGGTTGATTCGTTTTGGTAGAAATCGTGAGACTAGTTACAAAAGTCAAACAATATTCATTTTACGTAAATATGTACCAAAAAGAAGTGAAAATAGGCGTAGTTGTAAACGTGGTCGTAAACATCAGGCACAAAAAAAGGAGTTACATTTTTGTAACCCCTTGAGAATCAATGTGGTCCCCCCCCACGCCTTTGTTTTACTACGGAGGGCAGGCGGACAGGTACTCCAGAGGCGGGCAGGCTGGGTTCGTGCGCAAAGCGCACGGACCAGAGAAGTACCGCTGCTGCAAATAGAAAACTACACTTTGCACAAGCAAAGTGTTTTTTACATTCCCGGTACGAAAGCATTAACAAGTTGCTCTTTCTCCCCGGGAATGCAAAAACCCGCACCAATCGGTGCGGGTTTTCTGCTTGATGTGGTCCCACCTGGGCTCGAACCAGGGACCCCCTGATTATGAGTCGAGTTTTTGAGTACTCATGAATACCATATTTTATTATATATATTTGATATTCAATGTTTTAATAAAATTTGTATTGATTTGATTTTATATGATTAGAGCTATTAGCGTGCAAATTGCGTGCAAATTATTATTAGTTAATTCCCTATATTTGTGATAGTTATGATTTCAAAATGATTTTCTGCGTGCAAATTGTTAATTGTTGATTAAAAATGAATACTAGCATTATACTCAGTATGGATTTAAGGAGAGCCCAAAAAACAGGTAGCTATCCAATTATTTTGCGCTTAACTCATTTCAGAAAAACAACGGCAATATCAACAGGTCAATCAATTCCCGCTGAATTTTGGGATGAAACTAAAAGGAAAGTAAAAAAATCCTACACTGGGATTAAATCCGTTAGCAACCTCAACAACTTCTTAAACAAAGAACTCGGAAATGCCCAAGAGATTATAAACAGGCTACACGAAAAAGGGCAATTGAATTATTTATCCATAAAAGAAGTCAGACAAAAAATTGTTGGAAAAAACAAATATCACTCTTTCTTCAAGTTCGGCAAGGACCATGAAAAAGATTTGAGGTCCGTAAGAAGGATTGGAACGGCCGACTCTTACAAAGATCTATTGAGCAGACTAAAAACTTTTACAAATGATAAAGATTTGAAGTTCAACGAGGTCAACTATGATTTCCTAAAAAAGTTTGAGAGATTCCATATGTCGAGAGATGGAAACTCACTTAACGGTTTAGCTTCTTATTTGAGAACTTTGAGAGCAATTTACAATAAAGGCATTAAAGAAGGTCTTATTGACAAAGAAGCTTATCCCTTTAGCGATTATAAAATTAAAACAACACCTACCTTAAAACGGGCTATAGACGCCAAATACATTAAGAAAATCCTCGAACTTGAATTGGAAGAGGGCAGTTGGCCGTTTCACTATAGAAATTATTTTTTGCTTTCTTATATGTTATTCGGAATGTCATTTATAGACCTCGCTTTTTTGAAACGTAAGAATATAGTCAATGAAAGGATTCAATTTCAAAGAAAAAAAACATCGAAAGAACATGATATAAAAATTACTGAGCAGCTTCATGAATTACTAAGGTATTATCTGAAAGGAAAAGACAAAGATGATTTTATTCTACCCATATTAACCTCTAGTTCATTGGAAGAGCAATACAAACAAATTAAAGGGGCTAGGAAAAGATATAATATCGGATTAGGTAAAATCGCAAAGAGATGTGGCATTGAAAACCATATGACTTCCTATGTGTCACGTCATAGCTTTGCCACCCATGCAATGTTGAAAAAAGTGCCATTACAAGTCATTTCTGCAATGCTTGGGCATAATAAGCTTTCAACAACGCAAATTTATTTGAAATCACTTCCAAGTGTTGTCTTAGATACTTACCAGGAAGAATTGAATTCTATATAGCATAATCGCATAGAATATCTCCCAACAAATTACATCCTATATTCTATATCTAATAAATCTACAAGTTCATAGTGATGAGACAAAACATGATTTTTATATATTATAATTGGAGTTTTTATTATATTATTTTCACACACCATTAAAGTTGTTGCTTATATGTAAATCTTGATCTTGAGGTAATTTTCAACACGGATTATAATTGCTGCCTACCTCGTACTCCATCTAGTGTTAACGAAGGCTAACCAATACTAATTCTGTGATTTAATCTAATGTGTACATATTAAGCATGATGTATAATATAAGCTAAAAGGCACTAATCATCTTTGTGTGTATCAAGATATATTATCTTAATAGAGAAAAACAAATTTAGTTTGAAAACAGGTAGAGCGGGAATACAAAAATAAAATTATGCAGTATATGAAAGAATATAGCGGTAGAGAAATCATATTTTATGCGAGCATAACTGTAATAAGCGCCACCTGCTAATTGACTAAAAATTAATACAGGAATGAAAAAGTACTGATGAAAAGAGCTAAAGGTAAAATTCGATGTGTGTAATATCCCAAACATCAATATGTTGTAATATACAAAGTAATTAAAATGATTTTTTAAAAAATTCAAGAATGCAATGTTGATTAAAAAATAGAATATAGCTATAGTAGGTAATACGAGTAATACTCTGAACCATAATTGATATTGGATTACGTTAAAAATGACTAGTAGAAGTATTAGCTGGAATCCAAGAGAAATAGCAATGTTAATTTTATTGACTTTTAGGCCCAATCTAAAGGCTGTTTCTTCAATTATTGGCGCAATAAAAATATATATTAGAAATTTAATATAGGTGGGATATTCAGAAATTGTTTTAGTTTGAAATACTGATTTAAAATCTTCTGAAAGCAATGAAATTATTCCTACTAAAAATATATAAAGTAGAAATAGTCTTAAATCAAAAAACAAAAACTGCTTGTATTTATTAAAAGATCCTTTTGTTTCTATTTTTTTTAAATCAATGCTCGGATTCTTGAGAAAAAGAATGTAATTGGAATTGAGTAATTTCATTAATTTTTTATAAAGAGTTCAGACTATTAATTTAATAAAGATATAGGTCCTAATAAACTTAGGACCTATTATTATAAAATTAAAAGATACAATATTTAATTAAAGACTTCGTCAAGAGTATTTCTTACTGTTACGGCGCCAAAAGCTAATACGGTCCCTATTCCATATCCTATCTTATAAGCAGTACCGTTTCTCCATGAATCCCAGGCACTATCACCCCCATTTACTTCTATTAATTCGTCCTGATTTAAATAAGTAATATTCATATTTTTTGTCATTTTTATTATTTTTTTGATTATTGATAATATATTTGATTTTATCCGTTTGACTCGAGGAAAGCACGTGCTCCATCAATCATACCTTCCCCTAAAGACGCCCACATAGCAAAGGCATACACGACTCCACTAAGTTCAGCCTGACCGAGTCCATTTAAACCGCCTTCGATATTTAAGGTTTCGATTCCATTCAATTGTTGAACACCATAAAATTGTAAATTTTTCATAAGTTTTTAATTTAAATTAATGAATTGAGTTAATCAAAACCAGAATTTCTATTGCGCGCGGCTTTGAATGACTTTGTAAATATCTTGTTTAGCACTCTCAAATTCTGCTAGTCAAAAATAAAAACTGCTAAAATTCTAGGACCTTTCTTAGATTGGCAAAAGCATGGCCTCCAGAAAGTTCTCTTTCTGTTTTATCATCCAATTCTTCTAAATAGAAGCCACATTTGAATGTAGTAGTTTCTGAATACAAGTAACTCTGTCTAGCTAAATCATAATATATGGGCGCATTTAACTCTTTCATTGTATCAATTATTCTAAAGACTGTTGCCTCCGATACCTGCAATCGACTGGCAAGTTGATTTGGGCGACCTGTAGCCTTTAAGCGGATCAATTGATCTACTCTTTCCAATAATGCTAATTGTTTTACTATCTGCTTCATGTTCTTAATAATTAATATTCAACTCGCTGATTTCAATTTCAAGATAAATTTTGGCAACTGTTTACGCCATAGATTGTAGTAAGCTCCTTTTTTTTCAAATAGGATCTCATGCGAACCTTGCTCTAGTACTTTTCCGTTCTCAAGAACAACGATTTTGTCAGAATTGACCACTGTACTCAGCCTGTGAGCAATTATTACTATTGTCTTAGCCTCTGACCTTAATTTGTCAATAGTTTTTTGGACAAAATTTTCCGAACTACTATCTAAAGAGGACGTAGCTTCATCCAAGACCAAAACTTCTGGCTTTTTATACAAAGCCCGTGCTATAGCTATTCGCTGTTTTTGTCCTCCTGATAATGTTGCCCCATTTTCTCCTAGATAAGTATTGAATCCATTGGGTAATCCTTCTATAAATTCTAAAATTCCAATTTCAGCACATATTTTTAGAATAAAATCCATATCTGGTTCAAATTCCCCAACCGCAATGTTTTCAATAATATTCCCTGCAAATAGGTCAATTTTTTGAGGTACAACGCTAATTAGTTTACGCAGACTGTCATTATCAATATATTTTAGATCAATATCTCCAATTGTAATGCTGCCCTTGTTGATAGAATATATGTTTTGCAATAAAGACATCAGAGTTGACTTACCTGAACCACTTTCACCGACTAATGCGGTAATTTTTCCCTTTTCAATGGTTACATTGAAGTTTTGAAATACCTCCGTCCTGGTACCGTAGCAAAAATTGACTTCTTTGAATTTGATATCCCCTAAACTATTCTTGGTGAGCTCTATTTTGTTTTCAACTTCTTCACGCTCCAGGTCCAAAATCTCGAATAATCTGTCGGCTGCAATCAGGGCGTTCTGGATTTCTTTATTTGCACCTATAAGACTAATCAAAGGTCCGGTAAAATAGCCTACAATAGCATAAAAGGATAGAAGTTCCCCTGGTGTGATTTGTCTTTCAATAACAAAGCCAGACCCCGACCAAAGTAATATGATGGTAAAAATTTGAGCGATTGTATTTGAACTTGCCCCGGAAAAAACACTATTTAAGGCTGATTTGTAACCGGTTTTTAATAAACGAACAAAACCAGTTTCTGTTTTAACATTAGCGAAGTCTTCCAGTCCGAATCTTTTTATTGTTCCTACTGAATTCAATGATTCAACTAATTGACTTTCCAAATTAGCGGATTGTTCCATCACTTTACGTTCCACTTTTTTGTTTATACGATTGACTATGAAGTAAAGTAAAAGGTATATAGGTATTATAATAGTCATCAAAAGGGCCAACTTCCAATAATAGCTAAACATTAGGGCGAATGAGAAAAATACTATTAAGATATTGACAGTAAGATTCAATGCCACTCCATTAATGAAGTTTCTAATCTTAACCGCATCATTTATTCTTGATATAATTTCCCCAACACGCATGGTATCAAAAAATTGCTGTGGCAATCTCATCAAGTGTTTATAATAGCCTAAGATCAATCTGGCGTCAATTTGTTGACCAGTTTTGATTAGAAATATATCTTTAAATACCCCTATTAGTACACGAGCAATTAATAAAACAATCATTGCTACACTAAGCAGGTTTAAAAGATTTGAATTACCATCAACTAAAACAAAATCAGTTATTTTTTGGATGTAAATTGAAGTTGAAAAACCCAATAGCGTATATATCAAAGCACCAAAAAAGGCTTGAGTAAGCACTGTTCTATGTGGCATTAATAAAAACCAAAAGCGTTTGAAAACCGATGCTTTTTCATTACTCGCGGTGAATTCGTCATTCGGCAATAACAATACCAAAACTCCTGTCCATGCTTTTTTAAATTCTTCAATTGTACGTTTTTCCATTTTACCCGTACCAGGATCCATGACTTTAATGTACTTCTTAGTTGCCTCATATATGACCACATAGTGATGAAGTCTTTCATTTACAATGACATGTGCAATCGCTGGTTTTGGTATTTTAAACAAGCTATCGAAGTCACCCCGAACTCCTTTCGCCTCAAAGCCAAGTTTTTCGGCTGCTTTTATTAGACCGTATACATTAGTACCCTTTTTATCAGTACCTGCGTATTGCCGAATTCTTGAAATGGGTATTTGAAACTTATAATGTGCTGCTATAGACACTAGGCAGGCAGCCCCACAGTCTGTAATATCGTGTTGTTTGATTGTTTTCTTTGCCATACTATTTTGTAGAAGCTACTTTATCTTCCAATCCGGGATTTATCCAATCATCTATTTTATCGTATAATAATTGGTATAAACTTCGTTCAGCAAGTTCAAATCTGGCATAGAACGTCATTCCTTTACCTAACTTGCCTTTAGTGCCATTCTTCAATTGTAGGTATTCTTCATTTATTCTACATTTTGCCTTAAAAATGGGTTGGTTTTCAATGATTTCAACATCTTCAGATATGTCTATAATTTTCCCGGTCGCCAGGCCCCATTGGTTGTAGTTAAAAGCGTCCATTTGAAAATTCACCGGCTTTGATTCGCGAATAAGGCCAATATCCAAGGGACTTATGTAGCACTCCGCCAAAAGTTCCGTGTCGGGAGATATTTCTCCTAAGATGACACCAGATGAAATTATACTCCCTTTTTCTATTCCAGACAGGTTGATTAATGTACCATCTAATGGAGCAGTGATTATATACTCACTCTTAGCTTTTTTAAATTGAGAATTTTTATTCTCTGTTGTTATCAAAAAAGTCTCTAATTCTGATAAAGTTGCTTGCCAAGTACTTATTTGTTGATTTCTAAATTGATAGAAAGAATTTAGAGCCAAGTCATATTCCAGTTTTATATCTTCATATTGAACCTTAGCTATGACACCTTTAGAAAATAATAGCTCGTTTCGCTCATGATCAACCTTTATTTTTTTTAAACGGGTGTTATATTCATTTTTCTTTTCTTGATATTGAAAATATTCTTTGCGATATTTTGGCGACTTAATTTTACCTGAGCTTATATTCCTATCATTAATCAAATATTTCAAGTCTTCACTTTGCATTGTGAATTTTTGAGTTTCATATTCGGTTAAAGCAATCTGATCATCCAGCACATCACTTTTGATAACAAGTAAAACATCTCCTTTTTTTACATATTTATTACTGTGCAAATTCGAATACAAAACCTTACCTGAATTTATACTATTAATTGCAATACGTTCCTGGTCTGGTTTAATGACACCCCTAGAGGCTGTATAAATTTTAATTTTAATGAAGGGAAGAGAAACAAATACAATACATAATAAAAGCAGTATTATGCCATATATAACTTTACTTTTGGTTTTATTTTTTGGCACATAAGCCTGTACCGTATTTTCTATTATCTCTTTAGGAAATATCTTCATGTTGCAAAATTGTTTTTACTAAACATATTTTGCAACCATTTATCTTCTTGATTTATAAATTGAACCCGCGATTTACAAATTGCAGATTGTTTAAATGAAATTTGGTGCGATATGACAATCTAAATACCTATACCACTTCTATTTTCCTATCCCAACAGCACTATATATTCATTTAGATTTACAATTCAATTTTCTTACAATTCATAAAGTGCTGATAATCAATTTTTTGTTTTTTTCAAATTTTTTACATATTTGAACTGAAGTTATTCTGCATTTCACAGAATGATAAATTCATTGTCGAATAGACTTCTTCCAAAGAATAGAACTATCCTACTTTTCTAAATAACAAATCGATGGAAAGGATAATAGATGTTACCAATCTGGAAAGTGAAATTATTAGAATTGAAACAGAGTGTTGCGATAAATTTGAGGCATATCAAAAAACAATTAAAACATGTAGAAAGTTATTGTCCGATTTGAAAAAGAAGGTGATTGCCAAAGGTTTTATGTGTGAAAAGGATGAAGTCTACTTTTTTAAGGTAACCAAACAAGTCCCGTTAAGTATTTTAATATACTATTCTGAAGTTTATTCTTTTGAAATGCGTTTTCCCAATACCGTTATTAAAGTACAGGAAATGTATATTCAAAAAAAAATAAAAGAACTTAACAAATTCTTTAATGATAATATTGATTTCGTTCACTACATGAAAATAAATCAAGACCATTTTGATGTGCGGTATTTTACTCGTAAATTTTTAGAATATTCGCCACAACATTATAATTCGCACTATATCCTCGATCCATTATTTAATACATCACACGATGTGCTTTTAGGAAAATTTATAGCCTCAGAGCGCATGATTATATATTTAAAAAATAAACTTAGAAATTTTAAGACATCATTTGCTCTTCAGAATTACAATTTAAAATGGACATCCTCAAAAGTATCTCTTACAGAATTAATTTATGCGCTTCATTCAGCCAGGGCAATAAATAACGGGAATATATCTATCAAGCATATTGCTGATGTTTTTCAGTCCCTTTTCAATTTAGAAATAGGTGATTATTATAGATCCTTCTCAGAGATGAAGCTAAGAAAAAAAGATAGGACAAAGTTTTTAAATGAACTTTCAATTGCGATGATTAACAATATGGAAAATTTCGAAAGTTAGTTTGACTATTTATCTAATTCTTTATCAGTGAAATAAAGCACCCTGGCATAATCATCGAGCCAGTCAAGCTCATGTTCTGCATCAAATTTGACATCTAAAAGATAGGGCTTATCATTGGAAGGATTGAAAGACTGTAAAAGTGCAATATACTTCCCGGGGGCTGAAGGAGATATTAAATAGTCTCGAAACCCAATAATCAATAAGGTGCTAGGATAGTCAATTGTATTTGATAGATTCACCACAGGATCCATCTTTAAGAGATCTTTATAACTTTCTAATTCAGTTATGGTTCCAAATTCAAAAGCGCTATCAGAATCATCGATTTCCTCTATATATTCAACTCTTATTACATTTAATGTTGGTACAAAACCAGTAAAAACTTTGTAAAGATCAGGGCGTTCATTTATTGCCATAGCACCAGCTATAGCACCTGCACTGTTCACATTCAGTCCCAATTTTTTAGCTCCTATATACTCATTTTTAATTAAATATTCACTGCAAGCATTTAAATCTTTCCAAGAATTTTCTTTTGTGGATTTCATCCCGGCCTTATGCCAGGCGGGTCCCTTTTCACCTCCTCCTCGGACATGTGCTGTCGCATAAATGTTACCTTGATTTACAAAATCCATTATAGGTGCATGAAACCAAGGTGTTTCAGAAATTCCATAGGCGCCATAAACAGATATTATTCCCTTGGCATCAGGGCTATATTTATGGTCTGACCGTCTTATAATACTCAAAGGTATCATTGTTCCATCATATGAAGCGACTTCTACCACTTCACTTAAAATTTCATCATATTCCGGATAATTGGGCCACATACCAAGCTGAACAAATTCAAATTCATTATTGGCATTGCGATAATAGGTTTTTCTATTAGCTGTCCAACCGGATATTGAGACCCATAATTCGCTTTTATAAGGAGAAAGCCAATTTAGAGAAACATTACCTGCAGGGAAAGGCAATTCGATTTTCTCAGGGGCCTCCTCAGATTTGTGTTTGTATAAAACTTCTGAAATACCATTGGTGGAAATCGTGTAAAAAATTTCATTTTTTAATACTGCAAAATCTTGAATTTGATTTTCTGCGGCTCCTTTTATTAAAACTTTAGGAGTAGAAAAATCTGGGTCAATTAAGTCTGAGGAACATAATTCGATGTTATCGCCATTTTCACGGAGGTAATAATATATGTGATCACGTTCTTTTCCATAATCATAAAAGATTTTTTCATTTTCTTTAAATAATAATTTCCAATTATAATTGCCTTGTAAAAAATCCTCGGTAGGCAAATAATAGCAATCCCAAAAATCTGAAGCATTGCCAGGATAAATAAATATATAGTTATCTTTCATTGATCTGAATATAGGTATTGGATAATATTCTTCATTAAGCGAAATCCCTGAAAGCCCATCCTTAAATACCGCCTTAGGCTCTTCATTAAGTGTTTTTAAGCCATATAATGCCGTAAAACTGTTCCTGTCATTTTGTTCCGGTCCATTATTAGGATAGGCAATGTATAGAATAGATTCATTATCAGGAGTCCATACAATCCCCCCTGCTTTCTCGGGCTTAGCATTTTTGATTGGATTTCCAATTATTTGTTTGCTTGTGCAATTAAGGATAATAATATCATTAAAGAAATTCTCTGGCTTACCCATGGCAATTGCTATATAATTGCCATCATAAGAGGGCTCTATATATTCAATTCTATAGGTGCTGTCAAGATATGTTTTTGGATCGTATAGTTTTACAGGAGTAGAGTTGTAATCATTTTTTTTGAATAAATATTCATCATCTCCTTCTTCTAAAGTTGAGAGGTAGAATATATGGCCCATTTCATCATATCTGATTTTTCTTGCCGGATCAGATTCCCTGTTTTCAAGAGAATCATAATGCTTGTATATTCGATCGTATTCTACATTATTAGAAAAGTACGCTTCAGCAACAGCGTCTTGCCCCTGATACCAATTTAGAACGGTACTATCTTTTAGATTTTCAAGATTCCCAAATTCATTGGTATAAGGTATTCCAAAATGCTCTTCAGTATTTTTAATATTTGTAATTGTAGGATACCCAAATGATCGTTGTTTATCTTTTTTACAGCTCCAAATAAAAATGATGATAAAAGTCAATAAAAAATAATATCTCATAATTGATTAATAAAATAATAATAAAAATCCCCAATTTTAGAACTAGGGATTTTTGAATATCTGGTTAAACCTTCCTTATTTGCCTTTAACCTTAACTTTATTCTTTTCAATAGTACCGCCGGTACCTGAGTTATCGCCACCTTTTATGGCAGATAGATTTTTAACTTCGTTTTTTTTGAATATTTCAATAATTTTTTTCATAATGGAAATTTTATAAATTAGTAATTAATAGTTGTAAGCAAAATACTAAAAAAAGCTAGTGAATATATAAATTAACATACTCAATTTATAAATTGCCCTTTTTAATTTGCTTAAAAAAAGTAGCAGGAGTAACTCCGGTTTTATTCTTTAATGTCCTTACGAAAACATCCAGAGAATTAAAACCAAAATACTCTGCGATTTGTATGGTTGACTTGTTATTAATCACTTCAGGCTTCTCTTTAATGTAATTAATCGCGTACGTAATTCTTAGATCTTTTATATAATTAGAAAAATTCTGTTTTTTATAGGTGTTAATTATCTTTGAAAGATAAGAGCTATTGGTATCCATTTCTTTGGCAAGTGAGGTTTGACTTACTTCTTGATTTAAAAACCCCTCTTCTGCTTCCCACTTTTCTAGTTTATCCAAAGTTGAATTTATTATCTCTTGATCAATAAATATCTTGTTCGATGGTGTTCTATTAGGAGATAATTTAATAGGTTCTACTTTTTCTTCCATAAGTTTCTTAAGCTTTCTTCGGGCATTTTTAAACCGAAAATATAAGAGTATAATAAGTGCAAAAAGGAATACTGAAATACCATAAAACAAATTGACTATCGTTCTTCTTTTGGTAAGATTTTTTTCATAACCCGAGACTTTCATTTCCTCCATGGGAAGATCAAATTCCATAAGCGTCACATTACGAATATTTTGTTCCGTTATATCCAACAAACTATCATAGTAAAATAATCTATTTAAATATTTTTCTTGTAGTCTTTCATCATCTATTTCAACTGCATCTTTATATAAGTATTGATAGGTTTCCTTAACATTATCCACCAATGGTAAGTCGTTGGCAAATAGGATTTTATCGAATTGTTCTAAATAAGTTCTCTTATTAATTGAATTTCCCAATTCCCCTTCTATTATACCCAAATAATATAGAATATCAGCTTTTGTGGTTCCATCGAACTTATCAACATATTTCAAAAGAGTATCTCTAGCTTTCAAGAAGTTACCATCATAGAAATTGCACTGTGCATGGAGAATACTTAGATTTTGGAAAGTTTCAATATCATTTTGAATTAAGGACATTTCCATTCCGACTTTGGAATAAAATTTTGCCGAATCCAACTCCATTATTTGTGTAAAACTTCGCGCTAAATTATCTAAAGTAATAAGATATGTAAGGTTATAATTATCTATTTTGTCTCTATACCGTTTTAAGTACGCGAAGGATTCTTGTTGAAGAATAAGTGCTTCTCCTTCCTGACCATATTCTCTCTTTAAACCAGAAATTGCATTAAAGCAATCAACAATGAGTTCATGATTACCTGTAATTTGAGCAATATCATAAGCTTTAATTAGTTCTTTTAATGAAGACTCAGGTTGGTTATTTAAATATAGTAATGCTCCTTTCGTATAATATGCATCTCCTGGAAAATTTCCTGAGGTCATATTCCTTGTCAGGTATATGGCAGAATCAATATATTTAATTGCATTATCTGATTCTTCAATCCACATACGCCAAAGGTAAATCTTGGCCAATTTTATAGTATCATTAGATAATTTAGATTTTGCAATATGAATATCATATATTTTTTTTAAATAACTACTATTTTCATCCCAATCAAGGCTATCCTTTAGTTTTATAATTTCCTCAAAAGAAAGTTCAAAAATTTCCTCCTTAGACAATTGCAGATCATTGGTTTGCGCATTTATTGAACTTAAAGACACAAGAGGTAACAAACAATATATTGTCCACAATAAAAGTCTCCGCACTAAATACATAATTGTTGTTTTTTAAATAAAAGTCAAAAAATGTTGTTATATACACTTAGCATTGAAATCGTGCTATTACTATTAATTATATTGCTAATTTCGAAAGTCAGACCATAATGACCGAAACTGGTAAAAGATTCTCTCCAGCAAGGATGTCTCTTCTAAAACAATTCTGGCCGATCCATACATTTCCTGTTTAAATTCAATTTCGATATCATATGATGTGATGAGTTCAGGAATTTCAACATAAACTGCATAATAATTTTCCTTCCCCTTTTTTGTTGTTTCCGAAATACTTAACACTTTCCCGCTTAATGTTCCCCATTCACGGTAAGGATAATTATCCAACTTAATGAGTACATTTTGCCCCTTTTTGATTTTTGCTGAATTTCTTATGGGCACTTTACATCTACCTACTAGTTCCGTACTCTCTTCGGGAATTATTGTAATTACATGCTCGCCTTTAGAAACGTTTTGATAGCGATTCCAAATGTCAAAAACAGTCACAGTACCTGATACGGGGCTTTTTATTACAAATTGATTTTCCCATTGGTTTATCTTCCCTTTCAATTCTTGTTTTGAGAGTTGTAGTTCGGAATTATAGACTGAAGAATTCACTATGTCCTTATTTAGTGATCTTATACTCAGGTTACTTAGGTTTAAGGTGTCAATATACAATTGTTCCAGTTCTTGTTTTATGTTATTAAGTTCATTTGTAGCGGAAATTAAATTCCTTTCACTTTTATCCAGTTCCTGTTGAGAAATAACACCTTTGGCATAAAGTTCGTCCTGTCTGCCATGACTTAAATCAGCCAAGGACAAATTACGTTTACTAGAAGATAACTGTCTTTCTTTCATCCTAATCAGACTTCTTTGTTTACTTAATTGAGAACTAAGATTTTCTTCATCTAATTTATCTTGATTTATAGTTTGATACAAAATGTATTTGCCATAGGCATTAACAAAATTTTGATAAGAGAACTGCATTGACACATCCAGCTGTAAATCATCTGGAAAAACTTGATGAAGTTGGTTTATAGTAGATATTAATTTAAAGGTGTCCAGAAGTTCAGACTTTAAATAGAAAACATCTTCATAATTTGAGGGATTTTCAATTACTGCAAGAACTTCATTTTTTCCAACTTTCATGCCCGTTTCAAAATTTACTTGCACTATTCTTCCATTCTCCTTACTTATTAGATTTACTGGAGGATTCTTACTTGTTATTAATATTTCACAATTAATAACATCATTGTATCTCAGAATAATTGACAAAACGATAACTATAGTGACGAAGATAAAGGCAATTACCATTCCCCTGGTCATGAGCCAATTTGGTGGACGGATTAAAAAATCCTCTGATAGCATTGGATTATCATTCATTTTCTATAATATCTAATTGATTTTTAATTAATCGCCAATAGAATCCTTTTTTATGCATTAATTCTTTATGACCGCCTTGTTCAATAAGATCACCCTTATCCAATACAATTATTTTATCGGCGTTTTTAATAGTAGAAAGTCTATGCGCGATTATAAGTGCAGTTTTACCTTGATAAAAAGTTTCAAGACTTTCTAAAATACTTCTTTCGTTAATTGAATCCAAAGCGCTTGTTGCTTCATCTAAAAAAAAATATTTAGGGTCTTTGTATATAGCTCTTGCAATTAATACTCTTTGTTTTTCGCCACCACTTAAAAGGGTGCCGTTTTCTCCCACTTTTGTTTTAGATTTATGAGGTAAATTTTCAATAAAATCACTTAACATCGCTGTATCAATAGCTCTCCTATAGCTTTCTTTTTGAGTGGATATCGTTGACTTAGACTCGGTAATATTTCGTTCAATTGTGTCGTTAAAGAGCTGACCATCTTGAAGAACAACCCCGCAAATTTCCCTCCAACTGTCGGGAGGAATATCAGATAAATTCAATTTACCAACTGTAATTTGTCCTTTTTGTGGTTGGTAAAAATTTAGAAGCAATTTTAACAATGTCGACTTACCTGACCCGCTTTGTCCGACAATTGCGGTTATCTTCCCTTTTGGAATACTTACTGAGATATTTCGTAAAGCTTCGGGAGTGCCTGGAGGGCCATATCTAAAAGAGACATTTATTAAATTAATGGTGTCATGGACAGCCTCTTCCATGAAATCTAAATGATCCCCTTCAGGTTCCTCTTTTTGAATTTCAAATAATCTTTGTGCTGCCAGTGAAGCCTTTTGATAATCCAACAAAAAATCCATCATTTTTTTTAATGGAACATTGAGCTGGCCAATTATAAACTGTATTGCCAACATAACCCCTAAACTAAAGGTGCCCTCAATTACTGCAAATGCAGACAAAAATATGATTATGATATTTTTTATCTCATTAATAGCGTGCCCGACATTTAGTTGTATATGACTTATCTTTAAATTCTTGGAGGTTACATTATAGAGATCCAATTGTGTAGCATACCATTCTTGTTTTCTTCGATCATCAGAATTATTGATTTTGATATCCTCGATATTTCTAATTATTTGTAAGACCTTAGACTGACTTTTAGCACTGGATCCAAAGTAAGCCATGTCGAGCAACGCCTTTTTTTTCAAAAATGCCAATGACCACAAAACATATATGGTAGAACCAACAATAAATACCAGGAATATATTCAGGTTATAGTAAGCAAGTACAAAACTGAATAATACAATATTGAAAATATCAAATAAAAATGTCAATGATCCATTGGTAAAAAACTCTTCTATTCTAGAGTTATCATTAATACGCTGGATTAAATCCCCGGTACTGCGACTTGTAAAGAAAGCCACTGGCAATCTCATCAATCTTCCCAGGTAGTCCGACATCATGCGAATATTTATCCTGGAAGAAATATGAAATAATATCCAATCTCGAAGTATTTCAATGGCGCCTAGCGCCAGAATAAAGAAAATTTGTCCAACTAGAATAATTGTAATAAAATCAAGATCGCGATTTTCAATCCCATAATCCACAATGCTTTGGGTGAAAAACGGTAATGACAATTGGATTAAAGAAGACAAGAAAAGACCAATTAAAAGTTGCCAGAGTAATTTTTTATGCCCTAAAAAATATTTTAGAAAAAATGCATAGTTAGTTTTTTCATAACCTCTTTGATTGGGAGCAAATGAACTATTCGGTTCCAAAAGCATTACAATTCCTTTTTTCTCTTCTGATAACCACCCCTTTTTGAATTCGTTATGTGACATTGAATAGTTCCCTTTTGCAGGGTCAGAAACATAAACTCTTGAATTATTAATTTTATAAACAACCATGAAATGATTGTTCTGCCAATGAATTATACCCGGAAGGGGAGCTTTGTTAATTAAATCGTCATGGGTAATTAAAACAGAAAAAGTATCCAGACCAACTTGCTTTGCGGCCTCATTGATACCGGCCAATGAAACACCTCCCTTATCTATATATGAAGCTTTTCTAAGGAATTCTAACTCAACATTTTTGCCATAGTGCTTTGCAATAATTCGAACACAAGTTGGACCGCAGTCCATTTTATCCAACTGTCTGAAATTGGGAAATTGAGTTCTAAGCATAATTGAGTGTCTAGTAATTACTAAATATATATTAAATTTTAGGAATTGCCAGAAGATTCCCACTTAGCTCCTATTTCATCGTTGAAAAACTAATTATGTTAAAATTTTACCCAAGTTGCATGCAACTTGTGAATGAATTCCAATTAATAAAATGACATTTATGGAAATATAATACTAGTAACAACTCCCTATTAAAATTATAAGTTATGCCAGCAAATATTGTTACCACAGAAGATTTAAGTGAGTTCAAAGAAGAGTTACTTTCCGAATTCAAAGAGCTTTTATTAAGGTACGAAAAAGTCACAATCGACAAATGGATTAAGTCGGGAAAGGTAATGGACAAACTGGAAATCAGTCCAGGGACATTACAGAATTTCAGGATCAATGAGACCATTCCTTATAGCAAATTAGGAGGAATAATCTATTACGACGAAGAGGAAATCAATCAGATATTGATAAAAAACAAAAACCTATTTCTAAACGACAAGTCATGAAAATCGCAACCTATAACATTCAGAATCTGTTTCATCGCAACAAGGAGTTAATCAAAGAAAACAGGTTGCAAAAACAACATTTTTGGAACGAAGAACTGGAATCACTGTTCACTAAAGGGGACAAAACTGAAAAAAATTATGTCAGAATGCGCGAACTAGCTGTTCTACTAGGCTTCAATAAAGCTCCATTTGAACCTTATGTTTCGATTAAAAACCTAGAAGGTAATTTAATGGTCGAAACATCTCCATTGACCTCGGACAATAGGGCTTCTTACTATAGTGATTGGAACGGCTGGATAAAACTTGCCACCAACCCAATAAGAAAAGCTGCCATATTGAATAAGGCAAAAGTCATAAACGAAATTAATCCAGACATTCTCTTCCTTCAGGAAGTTGAAAGCAGGACCTCATTAATTCAATTCAACAGTCTGTTTCTTAAACGAGAAATGCAATCACCTTATACTGAAATTATACATATGGAAGGAAATGGCTCAAGAGGAAATGGTATAGGGGTGCTTATGAAAAAAGGGTGTCGGGTAACCACGATGTGTTCTTTTGCAAATGAGAGGGATTTGGAAGACGAGCCTCTTTTTGATAAAAATGTAATGCAATTTAGGATAACAACTGATGATGGCTATGAATTTTTTGTTCTATGCTGTCAACTTATGGATGAATCTAATTTGGAAATATCAGATAAAAAAAGAAAAAGGCAGGCAAATAAAGTTGGCGCTATATACAAGGAACTTCAAACTAATGGGCATGATAATATTATAGTTCTTGGGAATCTCAATGCGCCTTGCTATTCAAGTTCCCTATCGTCATTATTACAGGATACCGATTTGAAGGACATTGTTAAACACAATTCATTTGAGGCAGATCTTGATTTAGGAAACCATAGCGGATATTTCAGAATGGGAGGCTATCGTAAAGGAATCAATATAAAGCAGAAAGATTATCTCTTACTGTCTTCTTTTCTATTTCAACGAGTAAATGATAGTGGCTTAAATAGAAAAGCCGTCTGGCCATCCAAAATGCCGAAATGGCCCTTGTACGAATCCGTTAAGAATGAACTCGATTCAGCAAGTGACCACCCATTAATTTGGTCCAATTTATCTGACGAAGATTCCGGACTCCAATCCAAAAAAATCGCATGATGTGTTGTGTCAGTGGCAAAAAAATACTATTTATTTCTGTTTTGACGACTTATAGATTTTAAATATTCTAGGTATATCCTTTCTCAAGAGATCGGACACTTCTTTATACATCGCAAAAACAATACTTCTGATACTGCATATAACTTCGGCTAATAGTTCTTTCATGACAATTTAGTTAAAGCGCCATCAGAATGGCGAGCGCCAGGGCTTTCCTTTTTTCTTTTTTCTTCAAATAATCCAACTCAACCATATTGGACAGGTACCCAAGCTCTAACAATATGGCAGGGCAAAACCATATCGTTTCCCTTAAAACCTGAAAGTTGGCCTGTTTTGTGCCTCCATTTTTAAAACCTAGTTTTTGATTCAGTTGATCTGCCATGGTCTGGGCATGCCTTACAGATTGTTCGGTATAACCATTTATTACCTTATAAGTATATATTTCGATGCCGTTAGCTTTAGAACTAACTGAATGGTTACAATGCAAGGAAATAAAAATATCGGGTTTCATGTATCCCGTTAGTTTCGTCCTGTCGTCAAGTGAGATCAGGGTATCAGTATTTCTCGTCACATAAATATCATATTTAGACTTCAACAAACCTTTGTTCCAAGTTATCATACTTCTTGCAATGTCCAGAACGACATCTTTTTCCTGAAGACCATCTGCAGACACCGTACCCGAATCTACTCCTCCATGTCCGGGATCAATAAGTATAATTTTTCTCTCCTCCTTTATTATTTGTTGGGCATAAACCTTAAGATTACTCAATATCAATAGAGATAAAAAAAGTCTGATTGTTGCTTGCATGGCTACAGTGATATTTATCATTCTTCGTTGAGCAATATTCAAAGAATCTTCCGAAACCATGGATTTCCATTAAAAATTAACGCTGATTCCAGTTAATTTTTAAGAATCCTTCGGCAGAAAACACCATAGACTTCTACATTCAATAATAATTAATCACAGGCCGATCGATTCGACCGTAAAAATTATCAGTTATGAGAAAAGCTAAAAGTCTTACCCTGGCAATCCTATTCATGGGCTTGGCCAGTTATGCACAAATCGGCGGGATAGAAGATTCTGTAAACGACGTATCGGATACCATTCGCACTATTTTCCCAATTATCCTTGGCGTTATCTTCTTAATAGGTTTCCTTTTCAATGCAGGGCACTTCTTTGGAGAGAACGCAGACCTTAAAAAAGGGATTACACGAGTACTTGTTTTTGTCCTTATTGCGGGTGCCGTTGTCGGCATCTTTACCTATCTCATTTCAATAGTAGTGTAATGAGAAGCTACCAGGTATACCGCAATATCCGTAAAGGGGCGTTGATATGGGGTCTCCCCATATCACTCTTTGCCCTCTTGATGGTTTCGATTGTGGCCTCACTGTTGGTCATCATCTTTTCATTTAGTCTGATGATGGTTCTTGGGCTTTTCGCTTGGAACGGATGCCTGTTTATGAGTCTGAACAAAATGAACAATAATCCCGGTCTCTTTAATTTCAGGAAAGTATTCCCCAAAATCATCAGTAACAAAAAAGACAATATCCTCAGTCATGTCGAAAATCAATCTCTCTAAATATCATCCCATTACGGATATCAAAGACCATTTGATATTCGCCAACAATGGCAACGTCATCGCCTGCTATCGGGTAGAACTTCCCGACATCTATTCCCTTTCTGAAAAGGACTTTGAGGACATGCACAGTAATTGGTTCCAAGCCATAAAGTCATTGCCTGTAGGTACGGTCGTCCACAAGCAGGATATCTATTTCAAGCAGTCCTTTACGTCGGAAAACCTGCCCAGCGATACCTTCCTATCCCAGTCTACTCACGACTATTTTAAAGGAAGGGAACTTATAGAACATCACAGTTACCTATTCTTTACGCTGATCAAAAACAAAAAACTCAATAACCCGAAGTACATCAACCCTTTTCGTAAAGTGGACGCCAAAGTTCCAGAAGTACTAAAGGAAAATCTGCATCGATTCAGGACTGCTGTAAATGATTCCGTCTCGTTTATCAATAATGGTAGAAAGGTGTCATTAACTCCTTTAAAATCAAAGGAAATACTGGAAATAAGCAGTGCATATTTCAACGGCTTCAACAATGGTTTTGATACGGCTATAGAATTGGGAAAAAAGGATATCAAAATCGGGGACCACTATTTTGATGTGTTGGCGGTAAACAGCGAAAGCTGTTTTGGGGACAAGGTACAGACCAGCAAGATCAACGAGCGTTTCACTTCGGACGATTTCAGTTTTCATCAGGGATTTATTGATGGTTTGGGTCTATCCCTTAGCGAAAACCATATGGTTAACCAGATCATCTATCTGGACGACAAGCAAAAGTGGCGTAAGCTGTTGGACAAAAAGATCGAGGAACTCAACAAGAGCTCCAACTTCGGTTCTCAGAACAAGGTCATCCTTAAAAAAATCCAACACATCCAAGACCAGATCAACAATGATAATAGTTCAAGGGTCATAAGGGGTCATTTAAATGTCATTTACTGGCATAAAGATGAAAAGCAGCTGGAAAAAATAGCTTCCCAAATCAAGACCGAATTCAAAGAGCTTGATATTGTTCCTTACTATCCAAGCAGCGAGGAACGGAAACACTATTTTTTGAACAGTTACGGTTGTTTTTCCTCCAACTTTTCCAATGATGATTTATATGTAACTGATTTGAAACATGCACTATGCCTATTGATCAACAATACCAATTATCACTCGGATAAAGCGGGCATCATCTTTAACGATAGACAGCATAACACTCCTGTACTTAAGGATGTTTGGGACGAGAAGAAAAAGCGTATCAAAGCGCGTAACTTTGCCATATTCGCTCCAACAGGAGAGGGGAAATCGTTTCTGGCCAACAATATCCTACGTCAGTATTTTGAAATGGATATTCGGTTGGTCATTATCGACCTAGGGGGTTCTTATACCAAGTTCGCACAGTTGTACCCCGAACAGAGCACTGTACTGCGTTATGAGAACGGGAAGAACTTGGGTATTAACCCCTTTTTTATAGCCAATGTGCACGATGTAAGTCCCGAACGATTGGAAGATCTATCTGTTTTTCTATTTGAACTTTTGGCATCCGACCTCAAGATTACCAAGGCACAATCGGTATCACTTAAGAAAATCCTTCAACACTACTATAGGACAGTTTCAGTTGGTCATTCGTTGGAAAGTTTTTATCGATTCATACGTGAGGATAGGGAGCATCTATTAAATAACTTGGGTATTGATGCCGCCTATTTCAACATTACAAACTTCCTGCATATTCTATCGGAATATGTGGAGGGAGGACTATACAGTTTCCTTTTCGAAATGAGCGAGGACCAATCCTACAGAATTGAAGATAAAAGGCTTATTGTATTTGAACTAGATGAAGTCAAGGACAATAAGGAAATCCTGTCTGTCATGTTGAAATTGATAAAGACCGCCATCCACCGTACCATCTGGCGCAACAAGGAGGAAAAGGGCATCATCCTTTTCGATGAGTTCGCCAAGCAGTTGAAATTCCCCAATGTTTTGGAGAGTGTGGAATTCTATTATCAAGCCATCCGGAAACAGGAAGGTGCAATCGGAATCATCTTGCAGTCCATCAACCAACTGCCAGACAATCCCACCTCGGCCAGCATTCTTGAAAATACCCAGGTCATTTATAGCCTGAACAATGAAAAGGGCTATGAGGAATTAAAAAACAGACTTAACCTTTCCAGCCATGATCTGAACCAACTGAAATCCATCAAAAACGATTTGACGGGAGAACGGAAATATACGGAGATGTTCATTAAGATCGGAAAGGAGAGCAACATTTTCCGATTGGAAGTTCCGCCCGAAGTATTCGCCGCCTACCTCACCGATGGTTCCGATAACGAATCCATAATGGCCATTTATAAGAAACACGGGGATATGGAATTGGCTATAAAGGAATTTTTAAGACTAAAGGCAGCATAGTAATAATGAATGTTAATCAGATGCCGCAGCCTTCAATTTAGAGTTATGGCATCACAAAGCCAAGAAATTATGAAAACAAGTCCAAAAATAAAAATTGCGTTCATCTCCGGCCTGTTTTTAATATTAAGCAGCCGCACTGCGGCCCAGGGGATGCCAGTATATGATAATACCAATTTCATTTCAATGGCAAAGTCATTATTGGAATCTGCCAAGCAAACCACGGAGTTGTTAAAGACCGTGGAGTTTTTACAGGAACAAAAAGAGCGGATAGAAATAGTGAGCAATGCCGTCAGACAGTTAAAAGCGGTCCGTGATATGATACGGAATAATGAGCGTCTTTATGCATTAGTAAGGAATGATCTGAGGGATATTCTGAACTCTCCCTATATCAGACCTGAAGAAATTGAAAGAGTCTCCAATTCCTTCAATGCGATTATAGAAAGTGCAATGTCCGATATGGAATTTATCAATGAGATACTATTGAGCGGCCATTTGAAATTAACAGATGGTGAACGAATGAAGATAATTAGGGAGCGTGAACAGCAATCCAATGAAATGGCAGCCGAAATCGAACGCAGGACCCAACGGTACAGGGACATCATCGCTTTTAGGGAGATGCAGAACAAAATTAACAATAGAGAAACTAATTATTAAAAAGTGGAATTGGTAATTTCTTTGAGCATGGGCCTTGAATATGTGGACACGGTCTTTCAGGCCATAAAGGGGACTGATTTCTCCTTGTATACTATTGCGGGTATCAAGTCCCTTGGGGTGCTGTTCTTTTTGGTAAATATCCTTAAAAAATACAATGAAGGTATCACCGATAAAGATGGCTATTCTTGGGGACTCTCCCCAGGGGAACTGGCCAAGAATTTCGTTATTGTCCTACTGGTCATATTCTCGACCCAGCTACTCGGCTTTTTCGACGGCATCTTGGTCGCTATTGAAGGGCAGTACCGGGATACGGCACCTACCTTGATTCCTTTACAATTGCAGGACATTCCAATTGAAGAAGATGTGGGTGCTTTGGATGCCGCTAAAAAAGCATGGGCATTATTGTACGAAGCTTTGGTCACTCCCGTCTTCGGTATTAAGATGTTCAGCTTTTTCATAGGGTTGGTGCTTTGGATTATAGATCTGTTCATCTATCCCCTGTTCTTGGCAGAGCGGTATTTCCTTTTGGGTATTATGCAGGCCTTTTTTCCGTTGGTCATCAGCTTGGCGGTGTTCGAAAAATTCCGAAGTATGGCCTATACCTTTTTCAAATTGTATGCGGCTGTCTATATGCTGGTGCCTGCCTTTTTTCTGGTCAACATTTTTGTGAACCAATTGTATACAGAAATCAATGCCAATTTCTGGACAGACCTATGGGGTGGCCCGACAACTAATAACACCATCAAGATTTTGGTGGAGGCTGCGACGATCGGCTTTATAGTCTTCCTGAAGTTCAAGCTATACAAAAGGGCGACGACATTTTCGCTAAGACTCTTTACCCAATAAGGCGGTCAAGATCCGCTGTCATTTTAAAAATGATTCACTATGAAATTACCGTATACAAACATTTACGACGTATTAAAGTTGAACCGCTATGTAACCATAACTGTTACTGTAACGGCCTTACTCTCAAGTGTCTTTTCGGGAGTAATGGTCTTGAACATGTACAAAAAAGCAATGGACAGCACTTTTGCTGTGAATACGGACGGTTCTGTAATTCCCTTGAAATTGGTATCCCAAAAAGAGAACCTTCAGGTCGAGGCTTTGTCCCATCTGGCATTGTTCCATAAATACTTTTATGGTATTAATGATAGTAACTATGAAAGTAATCTGGAGAAGGCACTTTGGCTAGGGAACAGTACCGTCGATAATGTGTATAGACAAAAAAAAGCCGACGGGGTCTATAACCGGATATTACAGTATTCCTTAGTTCAAAAAGTACTGAATGTTGAATCACAAGTGGATCTAAGCGCTGAACCCTATCGGTTCAAAACCGTTACCACATTTGAAGTAAACCGGGGATCCGTAATCGATCGCTATGAACTGATCTCTACAGGTAGTCTTATTACTGTAGACAGGAACTATCCCAGAAATACCCATGGACTGCTGATTACCGATTATTTCGAGCGTTCTCTAAAAAAGATTTATGACAAAGAGTGAAATGAATTTAAAAAATTTAAGTATGAAAATTGATAAAAATAAAATGGTTTTTTTATCTGTAATAGGGATTGTGGTCCTATTTATTGTGGCCTATTCCGTGTTAGTTTTAGGCGCAGGAGATGATTCCGCAAATGACCTTCAACAGACCTTGGTACCCGAATTAGAAGTAGGACAGGAAATGTATTCTTCAAAGAAGTTAGCTATTGATGCCATAAAAGACGAAAAGAAAAGGATTGCCCCCAGTATCTATGACGAACGTTTCTTGAATGAATCAGGAATTTATGATACAGATCTTTTGGATAAGAAAAAACAACGTATGGTAGATAGTATCTATCGCCTGGGTCGAATAGTTTATTCACAAGATTCCACACCATCGACCATTCGAAAACTGCCCAAAAAAAGGCGGCGAAAGAAATCAGTAGTCCTCGATAATAAGGATGCGATTTCCCCTTTGAAAGCTATGAGTCTAGAACATCAATTGTTCTTCGCGGTCAGTCCCCAAGTGCTGTCGAATGGTACTGGCGAGTCCGTAGAGGTTGAAATAGATGGGGAGCAGACCATAAAAGTTAATGACCGTCTACAGATGCGGGTCATTCAAAATACCACCATCAACGGTATTGCTATTAATAAGAATAACCTGCTTTATGGTATTGTGAAGTTCAGGCCAAATCGCGTCATTTTGGAAGTGGATAATATAGCCGGCACACCTCTAAAATTACAGGCCTATGATAGTGCAGATAATCTTCCAGGCATTTACATCAAAAACAGTTTTAAGGGTGATGTATTCAATGAAGTGCTAGACGATGTGATAGAGGACATCAACATTCCAGGTGTGCCGCAGATAAGTGGAGTCAAAAAGGTATTTCAACGCAACAACCGAAATGTAAAGGTTACGGTCAACAATAATTATAAACTCATTCTAAAATTCGAACATTAAGCCTTTGAAGGGCTATAACTAAAATCCACTATTATGAAAGGTAAATTAACTCTTTGCAGTCTTCTCTTACTATCCTTATTTGCCATGGCTCAAAATGGTGAAACTCTAG
>NZ_JBATKE010000119.1:0-29964 GCF_049669105.1 Eudoraea sp. | reverse complement strand
GGTCTGAGGATAACAGACCTGATAATTAATGATTTTGGCACCATAACTACCAAAGAGTAACGCGTTCAGGAATTCTGATAAATATAGACTTCAGTAGCCCCTAAACCATATTTTTGATAATCTGCATCATAGTATTTTACATTTTCGTACCGTTTAAATAAATAATTCAATTCTTCTTTAAGAACACCGGCTCCAACACCATGAATAAACACAACTTTTTGTATTCTTTTGCGCATGGCAAATTCAAGTTGTCGTTTTGCAGTTTCCAGTTGTATATTCAGCATATCATAATTGGTCATTCCCTTTGAAGAAGGAATGAGTTGGTGAATATGCAGGTCAACTTCCATTTTGGGCGTACTACGCTCTTTTGAGCTAACTTTTCTGATTTTTGGTTTCCCTGTCTGTTCCTTGACTGACTTCACCTGGGCAGCTTCAAAGTTGCTTACTTTTATGGAGTTCATCCCTACTATATGCATCAATTCGGATGTTGTAAAATCCATATCAAACCCTTCTTCAGTTCGTATAGTTATAAAATCGTCCATAATATTTATAACTATCCCTGTAATGTTGTCGTCTATGACTTCTACCCGGTCTCCTTCTTTAAAATTTCTCATTGTCCATTCTCATTATTTATTCATCTGTTTTTGACCAAACTTTCGAAGATTTATAAATCCCGAACATCAGTAAAATTATTCCAATACACATGGCATACTCTTTCTTCACCAATTGGTCTCCTGTTGCCATAATAATTGTACCTGCGATGATGAGCAAAAAATAAATGATTCGATTTGTTTTCATTCCTCAAAAATAATAGTATTTTTCAGTTGATTAATCTGCCAAAATGAAAATCGCTTCATCTATCCTGTTTTTTATAAATGAAGATTATATGCTACCCTGCGTGAATAAACAGCTTTTAGGCATAGAATGCACTGGCTGTGGTATTCAAAGGGCTGCTGTTTTGCTCTTTCATGGTGAATTTGTTGAGGCTTTTAAAATGTATCCCGCAATTTATCCTTTAATACTACTTATGGGTTTTCTGTTGTTGGATAATTTAATGACCATAAAATACGCCAATAAGATTAGTATATTCTTAATGATAGCCACGGTAACAACAATTCTGATCAACTATATTTTAAAATTTTTATAATTAAACCAATACTTCATGGAACAACAAAAACTACCAAATGTAACCATAGCCATTGTCCTGGCAATTCTTTCATATCTATGCTGCTGTTTTGGTGGCCTTCCGGCGGCCATTCTTGCAGGTATTGCTTTTTTTCTGGTGTATAAGGATGAAAATAAGTATAAAGAAAATCCTGAACTATATTCCAACTACAGCCAGCTTAAAACAGCTAAAATTTTAGCGATCATTGGAATAGTACTGGGAATTGTTTGGTTTGCCTGGGCCCTATATTCAATTTCTGCTATTGGCGGCTGGGAGGCCTACATGGAACAAGTTAATGAAATGAGAGAACAATGGGAGCAATAACTCTCCTCGAAAAATATATTTTATGAATCAACAGCCTTTACCCGGTGCGAGTAATGCCTTAACAATGGGCATTATTTCAATCATAGGAGCCATCACTTGCTGTGGTCCTTTTGCAATAATATTTAGCATTATTGGTTTAAGCAGTGCTAAAAAAGCAGAGGGCCTCTATCAGAGTCATCCCCAAAATTATTCGGGTTATGAGAGTGTCAGAAGCGGCCGTATTTTGTCTTATGTCGGAATGGCCCTGGCACTAATATACCTCGTATTCGGGATCCTTTATTTCGGAGTTATAGCTGCTTTCATTACCAGTGAATATTTTTAAAAAGACCATTTAACGGATTAGACTTACATAAAGGGCCCTCATGCTGAGGGCCCTTTTTTTTGTTACTAATGATATAATATTCGATCTAATTGGCAACCTCGCTCATAAATTTTAAACGGTAAAGTCGCAATTCTTCATCTTCATATTCTCCATCAAATTCTTTTTGTGCTTCTTCTATATTGTCTGATTCAGCTTCCAAAAAATATTCATGAATTTCACCCTGTTGATCCTCATCCAGTATCTCGTCTATCCAGTAGCCTATATTCAATTTAGTACCGCTAAAAACTATTTGTTCCATTTCCTTTACTAATTCCTGCAATTCAAGACCCTTTGCAGAGGCAATATCATCCAAAGGCAACTTTCTGTCCACATTCTGAATAATATATAACTTAAGAGCAGAATTAGCTCCGGTACTCTTCACAACAAGGTCATCGGGGCGAATTATTTCATTCTCCTCAACATAGGTTTTAATAAGAGACAAGAAGGGCTTTCCATATTTTTTTGCCTTACCCTCACCCACTCCATAAATATTTAACATTTCCTCCATGGAAATAGGGTATTTCAGAGCCATATCATCAAGGGAAGGATCCTGGAATATGACAAAAGGAGGGATATCCAATTTCTTTGCTTCACTTTTCCTGAGGTCTTTAAGTAATCGCAATAATTTTTCATCTGCAGCACCTCCTGCACTTTTGGCAGCAGTAACTATGGCTTGATCATTTTCTTCGTTATAAACATGATCTTTTGTCATCATAAAAGAAGTAGGATTCTCAAGAAAAGAAGATCCCGCACTGCTAATGTGCAATATACCGTATTGTTCAATTTCTTTTTTTAGTAATCCCGCAACCAGAACCTGCCTGATTAATGCCATCCAGTAACTTTTGTCTTTGTCAGACCCAATACCAAAAAAAGGTTTTTCATCAGTTTTGTGAGAAGCAATAAGGGCATTAGTAGAACCCATAAGCGCCAAAACAATCTCTTTGGCCTTAAACTTTTCCTTAGTGCCACGTACTACCTTGATTAACTTGATAACATTTTCCTTCGCTTCTTCCTTTTTCTTCGGATTTCTGGTATTATCATCCATATCTGCTCCATCGCCATTCACCTCATCAAATTCTTCTCCAAAATAATGTAGAATGAACTTTCTTCTGGACATAGATGTTTCGGCATACGCAACAATTTCCTGAAGAAGGGCGTTCCCAATTTCCTGTTCAGCCACCGGTTTTCCGGACATAAATTTCTCCAACTTTTCCACATCCTTATAAGAATAAAATGCGAGGCAGTGACCTTCACCTCCATCCCTGCCCGCACGGCCGGTTTCCTGGTAATAACTCTCAATACTTTTAGGAATGTCATGATGAATGACATAGCGTACATCTGGCTTGTCTATTCCCATTCCAAAAGCAATAGTTGCAATGACCACGTCCACATCTTCCATAAGAAACATATCCTGATACCTGGAACGTGTCTTAGCATCAAATCCCGCATGATAAGGTACAGCACTCACCCCATTAACCTGCAATACTTGGGCTAAGGCTTCAACTTTTTTCCTGCTTAGACAATAAATTATTCCTGATTTACCGCTATTCTTCTTTACAAAACGAATAATATCTGCATCAACATTTTTTGTCTTAGGCCTTACTTCGTAGAATAAATTGGGCCTGTTAAATGAAGCTTTAAAAACTTTTGCGTCTGTAATAGCAAGGTTCTTAATAATATCTTCCTGTACCTTTGGGGTAGCGGTTGCTGTTAAACCAACAATGGGGATGTCATCGCCCAGCCTGTTTATTATAGCCCTTAGATTTCTGTATTCCGGTCTGAAATCGTGTCCCCACTCAGAAATACAATGCGCCTCGTCTACCGCCACAAACGAGAGAGGTACAGATTGTAAAAAATCTACATACTCTTCCTTCGTGAGGGATTCCGGTGCTACATAGAGCAATTTTGTTATCCCGTCTAAAATATCTTGTTTTACTTCCTTTACCTGAGTTTTGGTTAATGAAGAATTCAGTACATGAGCAACACCGTGATGTGATGAAACACCCCGGATTGCATCAACCTGATTTTTCATTAGTGCAATTAAAGGAGATACCACAATAGCAGTTCCCTCTTTTATAAGAGCAGGAAGCTGATAACAAAGTGATTTGCCACCTCCTGTAGGCATAATTACAAAGGTGTTTTTGTTTTGAATGACGTTTTTTATAACATCTTCCTGAAGTCCTTTAAATTTGGAAAAACCAAAATACTTTTTTAGCGCCGCATGTAGTTCAATTTCATTCAAAATCATTGCAAATTTAGTATATCGAGTCTGCTATTATAATGATATTCGTTATTATATTTAAGATATATCTTCTTGTTTTTAGGTAGGTAAAATGATAAATTATATTGTTTGTAGTTTAGAATCTCCTATAAAATAAGTTTATGTAATTTTGTTTTCTTAAATATAATACATTCTTTTAAAATCTGTTTACTTATTAAGTTAATTTCTAAAACCGTAAACACATAATTTTAGAACTATATTGAGCAATCACAAAGCTATATTGGCTACGGCCAAAAAAACCATCATAACTGAAAGTGACGCCATTGCGCACTTGTCCACACTTTTGGATGATCAATTTGCAAGTACTGTAAATTGCATTTATGAATCAGTTGGGCGTGTAGTAATCACGGGTATTGGCAAAAGTGCTATCATAGCCTCTAAAATAGTAGCTACTTTAAATTCTACAGGGACACCGGCAATTTTCATGCATGCAGCTGATGCTATACATGGTGATCTGGGCACAATCCAGAAAGATGACGTAGTGATCTGCATCTCGAAAAGTGGGAATACCCCTGAAATAAAAATGTTGGTACCGCTTATTAAACTGGGAAATAATAAGTTAATTGGAATGTGTGGCAATTTAGATTCTTTTCTTGCTGAAAATGCAGATTTTGTTTTGAACACTTTTGTGAAAAAAGAAGCCTGCCCAAATAACCTGGCTCCAACAACCAGTACTACCGCGCAACTCGTAATGGGAGATGCGCTCGCTATCTGTCTTTTGGAATTGCGGGGATTCAGCAGTCAGGATTTTGCTAAATATCACCCGGGAGGAACTCTTGGTAAAAAACTCTATCTGAGAGTATCCGATATTGTAGGAAACAATTTAAAGCCTCAAGTGGGCGTTGACGCCGATGTAAAGCAGGTTATTATTGAAATTTCCGAAAAAATGCTAGGCGTTACTGCTGTTATGAGCAATGACAAGATCGTCGGAATTATTACAGATGGCGATATCAGGCGGATGCTTAACAAATATGAAAATATAAATGGCCTGAAGGCGAAAGATATAATGACAACTAATCCTAAGACGATTGGTGCAGACGTCCTTGCCATTAAAGCTTTGAAAAAAATGCGCTCTAATAGCCTATCTCAATTATTAGCTATAGATGGAGAAGAATATGTAGGCGTTGTTCATTTACATAACTTAATTAATGAAGGAATACTTTAATGGCAAAAGCATCTAGCGATCCTAATGAAATGTCCTTTTTGGACCATCTGGAAGAACTGCGGTGGCATCTTATTCGGTCAACTATTGCGATCGTTTTGATTGGTCTGGTAGCTTTTGTAATGAAGGACTTTATTTTTGATACTGTAATTTTCGGACCGAAAAAACCAGATTTTCCTACCTATGGTGTTTTCTGCAAACTTTCAAAGTTGCTCGGTTTCAGTGAAGCGTTTTGTTCCAATGAACCTATTTTTACCGTTCAGAGCAGACAAATGGCAGAGCAGTTTTCTGCTCATATATGGACTTCAATCTGGGCCGGGTTTATAATTGGTTTCCCCTATATTCTCTATGAAATGTGGAAATTCATCAGCCCGGGATTATATGACAAGGAACGTAACAATTCCAGGGGTTTTATATTTATTGCTTCTTCCCTCTTTTTTATGGGTGTCCTTTTTGGTTATTATGTAGTTGCCCCGCTTTCAATAAATTTTTTAGGTGGATATTCTGTGAGTGATGAAATTGTCCGGGAGATTGATTTGAGTTCATATATCTCTACCGTTAGGGCAGCTGTTATCGCCTGTGGTTTAATATTTGAACTGCCAATTATTATCTTCTTTCTAACCAAGGTAGGCTTAGTAACCCCCGAGATACTCAGGAAGTATCGAAAAATAGCCCTGGTTATTGTGCTAATAATATCAGCGGTAATTACACCTCCCGACGTGGCAAGTCAGATTATTGTGGCTGTTCCTGTTCTTATACTTTACCAGATCAGCATCTACATTTCAAAAGTTGTAATACGGAGAGAAGCAAAAAAACAAAATAAAAATGTCAAATCCAGTTGATGAGTTTAATGTCTACCGTTCTAAAATGAATGGGAAATTATTAGCCGATAATAACAAAATAATAAAGAGAATCTTCAACCTGGACACGAACGCTTATAGCGAAGGTGTTTTGGATGTTAAAACCAAAGAATTTTTAGGTCTTGTAGCGTCTGCTGTATTAAGATGTGATGACTGTGTTAAATACCACTTAGAAAGCTGCTATAAGCATGGTGCCACTAAAGAAGAAGTCATGGAAACCTTGAGTATTGCCACTTTAGTTGGTGGCACAATTGTTATTCCGCATTTACGGAGAGCTTATGAGTATTGGGAACAACTGGAGTTGCAGGAAGGTTAAAAAAACTATAATTCTGAACAGTAGAAACTAGAATGGCTTAGATTTGAAAGATAATTCTTCTGAATGAAATTAAGAGCAGATAGCATAATGAAATCCTACAGAGGGCGCCAGGTGGTTAAGGGCATTTCCCTGGAGGTCAACCAGGGCGAAATAGTTGGGCTACTTGGTCCGAATGGAGCCGGAAAGACTACCTGTTTCTATATGATTGTAGGGCTTATTAAACCCAATGGAGGACAGATTTTTTTAGATGATACTGAGATCACAAAATATCCAATGTATAAAAGGGCCCAAAACGGTATTGGTTATCTGGCCCAGGAGGCATCGGTATTTAGAAAATTAAGTATTGAGGATAATATCTTAAGTGTTTTGCAACTTACAAAACTGAGCAAAAAAGAGCAACACATAAAAATGGAGTCGCTTATAGAAGAGTTTGGACTTGGTCATATCAGAAAGAATAGAGGAGATTTGTTATCCGGAGGTGAACGCAGACGTACGGAAATAGCAAGAGCCCTGGCTACTGATCCTAAATTCATACTTCTGGATGAACCGTTTGCTGGTGTTGACCCTGTTGCGGTTGAAGATATTCAACGAATTGTGGCTCAACTAAAAAATAAGAATATTGGAATCCTGATCACTGATCATAATGTTCAGGAAACCCTAGCAATAACAGAACGATCTTACCTGATGTTTGAGGGCGGCATTTTAAAATCGGGTATCCCCGAAGTTCTTGCAGAAGACGAAATGGTCCGTAAAGTCTATTTGGGACAGAATTTTGAACTTCGTAAAAAGAAATTGGATTTCTAAAATACTTAGTCTGTGATAAAATTATATTGAGATTCTTTAATTCATAAATAATTAGATTCACAATATACATAACTGACTGATTGTGTAGGGATTATTAGTAAATTACCCTCGTATATTTTCAGGATAATTGCTAACCAACAGAGCTAAAAAAATATTAGTTTCTATAATTTAGATAGCATACAAATAATTCCTTTGTGTTATGAAAAATTTAATCCATAATTCTCTTTTTTCCTTAATCATTTTAGTGTTAATTTTTACCAGTAGTTGTTCATCGGAGGATAATAATTCTATACCAGTAACAGAAGTTTCTTCTACAAGGACTATTGATGCTAAACTTGTAGGCACATGGAATGGCACTGTTGAAGGAACACTGGGAACTGAGACAGCGATATTTACACTACAAAAGAATGGTGATATTATCGCTGAGACTGACTCACAAATTATTTGTCCCTTTCAAGGAACCTGGTGGGTTACAAATGGAAATTTTACGGCTGCCGGTGAAGATGAATGCGATGGAACAGGTATAGACCTTCGTGGCAGCAGTACATCAAACAGTCAGATTTCGGGAACCTGGACGGCGTCCGGTGGTAATAGCGGCAAATTTAATATGACTAAGCAATAAACATAATACATCAATATGATGTGTTCATTCTGAGCAGAAAGCGATTGAATTGTATCCTATTTTGTCTCTTTCGCACCAAGTTTATAAACCATGGAACTAACGATATAAAAAAACACGATGGCAGGAACTGCTAAAAATTTCATCGTCAGCAATAAGACTAAACTCACAATTACAAATATGTAGCGCAGGGCATTATCTTTAAAACTCCAGTTCTTAAATTTCAAAGCAAATAATTCTATCCTCGAATTTAAAAGATAGGAACTCAGAATGGTAATTATGATCAGAAACCATGGATTGAGAATTATCTCATTTAAAAAATCATTACCCTGGTCCAGGAGTATCAAAGGAAGGGATAGTATAAATAGTGCATTTGCAGGTGTGGGAAGACCTATAAAAGAGGTAGCCTGATTCTCATCAATATTGAATTTTGCCAATCTGTAAGCCGAAGCCAAAGTAATTAAAAAGCCAAAAAAAGGCAGGAATGAAATTTTAAATCCGGTCCATGTTAGCGTTTCTGAACCACCTGAGAAATCGAGATTCCACCCACCGGTTTGAGACATAGCCAGCAGTTGAAACATAACAATACCGGGAACAAGGCCACTGGTTATTAGATCGGCTAATGAATCGAGCTGGATTCCTAATTCGCTCTGTGCATCCAGCAATCTTGCGGCAAGTCCGTCAAAGAAATCGAAAATAATTCCCAGAAAAACAAAAATTGCGGTCAGTTCCAACATATTCAAAACAGCAAATACTGTAGCGATACATCCACATAAAATGTTAAGCATGGTAATATACTGTGGAATATGTTTCTTCATGGTTGGCAGTTTCAGTAAAAATAATATAATTTTTATTCTAACTCTTTCTTAACATATTTTATTCGGATATTTGCCGTTAACAGTTATTCCTCAAGTGATCAGAGCACTACGAATTCAATTTAAAAAACTTTGCTTCCTTAACTTGTTATGGATCGCCTTTTGGGGTTTTTCACTGCAGGCTCAACTATCAGATAATGCCCAAATTAGTATAATTACATGTGACTCCGGTCAGGATTTGTATTCTAGTTTCGGGCACAGTGCTTTTAGGGTTCAGGACTCTGCCAAAGGAATAAATTGGGTATATAACTACGGAACTTTTGATTTTAATACGCCTAACTTCTATTATAAATTTGCCAGGGGGAAATTGCTTTATTCCTTAAGCGTTACAACTTTTTCAGATTTCCTCTTTACATATGAATTGGAAAAACGTTGGGTAAAAGAACAACTATTAAAACTTAATCGGGAAGAACAAAATGCCTTATTCAGTTTTTTAGAAAACAATCGAAAGCCAGAAAACAGGGATTATAAATATGATTTCTTATTTGATAATTGTGCCACAAAATTGCCCGAGGTTTTAAAAAAAGTTCTCGGAAACAGCATTGAATTTAATGGAGCACATCTTAAAAACCATTTCACTTTCAGAGATCTTATCCAACAAAATCTGCTTACTAATTCCTGGTCCAGTTTTGGCATAGACCTCGCCCTGGGGTCCGTGATAGATAGGGAAGCTGCCCCTGAAGAGTATATGTTCCTGCCCAAATATGTAATGCTCCAAATGAGTAATACAACGCTGGCAGAGAACGCCTTAGTCCTTAGAGAACGCACCGTTCTTGAATATAATAACAAAAGATTTAATAATAATTTTGGCACATCACCGCTTTTTTGGTTACTCCTTTTATTACTCTTTACCCTTACAATATCATTTATAGATTTAAGGAATGGTACTCGGAGCAGGTGGCTCGACTTTTTTTTATTTCTGACTACAGGATCTGCCGGATTACTTATTTTCTTCCTTTGGTTCATGACCGATCATTCTGCAACAGCAAATAATTTTAATATCCTTTGGGCATTTCCATTAAATATTGCAGCCTGCTATTTTCTCCTTAGAAAAGACCAGATCCCAAAATGGATGGGTAAATATATTATGATACTGCTGGTTTTATTGATTATTACGTTGATCCTTTGGATTTTTCAAATTCAACAATTTTCACCACTAATTGCAGTAGTATTTGCCATACTGGGTCATAGATACGCCCTACTTTACCGTTATTTCACAAATTCCAATCCACGACTGAAATGAATTTGGTCTCCGTAGAAAATATAGGTAAATCATATGGAGAATTAGTCCTGTTTGAAGACCTCTCGTTTGGTATAAATAAGAATCAGAAAATTGCATTGGTTGCCCGAAACGGGGAAGGTAAAACTTCCATTTTAAATATCCTGGCAAGGAAAGATGTCCCAAATGGTGGCGCTGTAAACTACCGTAAAGGAATTCGCATATCTTTCCTGGAACAAGAACCAGATCTTAATCCTCATCTAACGGTAGAGCAAACCATTTTGGAGTCTGACAATGAGATTCTAAAGATTATTGCTGCCTATGAAGCAGCTTTGGAACATCCCGAAAATGAAGAAGCTTACCAAAAAGCTTTCGAATCTATGGAAAGGAATAAAGCCTGGGATTTTGAAACCCAATACCAACAAATTCTTTCCAAATTAAAACTGGACAATCTTAAAGCCAAAGTAGGCAGTCTATCCGGTGGGCAAAAAAAGAGACTGGCAATGGCTAATGCCCTGTTGAATGAGCCAGATCTTTTAATCCTGGATGAACCTACAAATCATTTAGACCTGGAAATGATAGAGTGGCTCGAAGATTATTTCAGCCGTAAAAAGATTACTCTTTTTATGGTTACTCATGACAGGTATTTTCTGGAAAGGGTTTGCAATGAGATTCTGGAACTGGATAATGGTCAGCTTTATTCATACAAAGGAAATTATGCTTACTATCTTGAGAAAAAAGAAGCCAGATTGGAACTTGAAGCAGTAGAGCAACATAAATCCAAGTTGCTTTATAAGAAAGAACTGGACTGGATGCGAAGACAGCCTAAGGCAAGAACCACAAAATCCAAATCGCGTATTGATGATTTCCATAGTATCAAAGAAAAGGCACAACAACGCAGAGAAAGCCATGAAATTCAATTAGAGATAAATATGGAGCGTATGGGCAGCAAAATTCTTGAGCTTCACAAAGTCTCTAAATCCTTCCCGGGAATTCTCTTACTTGATAAATTTGATTATAATTTTTTAAGAGGAGAACGAATCGGAATTATTGGAAAAAACGGTACTGGCAAAACTACTTTCCTGAATATTATAACAGGCTTTGAACAGCCAGATAGTGGAAAAATTGTAGTGGGAGAGACTATTAAATTCGGATACTACACACAAAATGGGATTACAATAAAAGAAGGTCAGAAAGTGATTGACGTCATACGAGAATTTGGGGACTATATTCCTTTAAAAAAAGGAAGACAGCTCTCTGCGCAACAGCTGTTAGAACGATTTTTATTTGATAGGAAAAAACAATATGATTTTGTAGAAAAGCTGAGTGGCGGAGAACGAAAGAGGTTGTATCTATGTACCGTCCTTATCCAGAATCCCAATTTCCTGATCCTGGATGAACCAACAAATGATCTGGATATTATAACCATAAATATCCTTGAGAGCTTTTTACTGGATTTTCCCGGATGCCTGCTGGTAGTATCCCATGACCGCTATTTCATGGATAAGATAGTAGATCATTTATTTATTTTTAAGGGGAATGGAATTGTTGAAGATTTCCCCGGGAATTATTCAGATCACAGGGCATATGAAGACAGTAATGTTTTAGAACAAAGGGCTGATAAAGGAAATAACACCCAAAATAAATCAAACAAAAATTCCTGGCGGTCTGATGACAAAAGCAAAAAACTGTCTTTTGAGGAGCAAAAAGAGTATAACAAGCTGGAAAAATCCATTCAGAACTTAGAAAAACAAAAGGTAGAGCTTCAAAATCAATTTGCCAATACTGGGCTATCTGGGGAAGAAATAGATGTTTTATCAATAAGATTAAAAGATATTATAGAAAATCTGGAGGATAAAACAGAGCGATGGTTTGAGCTTTCGATGCTATTGGAAGACTAATAAACCAAGTGGTAATTGCATTATTCAAATTTACTGATAATTAGAATTTACTTTAATGTCTGACACCTTTAGCTATCTGAAATTTTGGTTTAAGGCAACTAACCAGCATGGAATCCATTCTCCTTTTATTTACCGTTTTGTTACAGAGGGTCTTTATATAAAACATAAATACTGCAGGTCAAAATCACTGAATATATTTTTCAAATGCATTAATTACTTTAAACCAAACAGTATAGCCCTGGTTGAAGGAAATAAACTTTTAAAAAATAAAGTAAAAAAGGAATTTCCATCACTTTCTTTTGAAGAGCCATTTGATATAAAATATTATGGGACACTAGTTACAGAATCTCAAATTTTGGCTATGAAAAACTACGCCAAACAACAACCGAATGGAATAATTTATATTGGCGATATCAGGAAAAACAAGACTTCGAAAGAATTTTGGGACAAATTACTGCTAACCGATTTTGTAACAGTAAGCGTGGATATGTATTTTGGCGGCCTTCTTTTTTTCCATAAAACACAAGCCCAGGAACATTTTAAGATTAGAATTTAAAATCTTAACTTTAAGATAGATTTTTTTATAACATGAACAACAGTATTTATTACATTTTAGCCGGAGTTGCCCTTGTTTATATTGTCATTTCTATTGTTAGCAAAAAGAGCTCAAAGAGGAGAAAATCAAGGAAATTTATGGATGGTTATGAGCGAAAGGATAAAAGGAAGTAATTGTTAATATTATAGGTATTCCTAATTTATCACAGAGTGAAAAATTTCATATAAACCCAATTTCCTAACTTGCAACTCAAAAGTTCTAAAATAGCCTATGAAAATATATACCAAAACCGGAGACAATGGCTCAACTTCACTTTTTGGAGGTACAAGGGTTCCTAAACATCACATCCGCATTAACGGTTATGGTACTGTGGATGAACTAAATTCATGGCTTGGACTCCTTAGGGATCAGGAAATGGACACACATTACAGAGAGATTCTTATCACCATCCAGGACCAATTATTTACCGTAGGTGCAATTTTAGCCACGGACCCTGAAAAAGCACAATTAAAAAGTGGTAAAGAGCGTTTGAACATCCCTTTGATAAGCATGAAAGATGTAACGCAATTAGAAAATGAAATGGACATTATGAATGAAACCATGCCAGAAATGACCCATTTTATCCTCCCCGGCGGACACACAACAGTGTCATACTGTCATATTGCTCGTACTATTTGCAGAAGAGCGGAGCGAATGGTAACACTACTACATGAAAATGAACCTGTTGACAGCATGGTTTTGACTTACCTCAACCGTCTTTCAGACTATTTATTTGTATTGGCACGGAAGTTGTCATACGATCTGAAGGCGGATGAAATAAAGTGGGTTCCTAAGAAAAAAGACTAATAATTATACTTTTTCTTCGTTATCAAATTATCAAAACCATAAATTGTTCATAAAAAGTGTGATTTTACTCAGATTTTTCTTGGCAATATGGGTTTAAAAATTACTTTTGCAAAAATTTTAAAATTAGAATTAAGCCATGTATTGGACATTAGAACTAGCATCTTATCTAAGCGATGCACCCTGGCCAGCCACCAAAGATGAATTAATAGATTATGCTATTAGAACAGGCGCCCCTTTAGAAGTAGTAGAGAATTTACAATCTATGGAGGAAGAAGGTGGTGAGATTTACGAATCAATAGAAGAAATATGGCCGGATTACCCCACAGAAGAAGATTACCTCTGGAATGAGGATGAATATTAAAGAAGTTTCCTAAAACCTATTAAAAGTCTCATTTGAGGCTTTTTTTTTATGTAATTTTGACAGGCTTTACGAAGTTTTAGGAGAAATATAAAATCTGGAACGCCTTTTGCTTCAAAAAGGATATTGCAATTCTGTAGCATCTTGCTCAATTTTAAGACTTATTCAATTGCGCTTTAAGTTCTGAAGAGCTTGCTATCAAAACATAAATATTATATGAGTATTTTAAATTCAGTTATCAAGGCATTTGTAGGTGACAAGGCTAAGAAAGATGTTAAGGAACTACAACCCCTTTTAAAGGACATCAAATCCTTTGAAGCAGCGATAGAAACCTTGGACCATAATGCACTTAGGAAAAAAACACAGGACTTCAAACTAACAATAACAAAGGCATCCGAAGAACTTCAGAAGCAGATTGACATATTGAAAGAAGAAGTAAAAGCCTCTCTGGATATTGACAGAAATGAGGAAATATATGCAGAAATTGATAAACTAGAAGACGAGGTCTATAAGATTACTGAGATCACCTTAAACCAGATTCTTCCTGAAGCCTTTGCGGTAGTTAAAGAAACCGCAAAGCGATTTGTGAATAATGAAACCATCACTGTTGAAGCTACAGAATTTGACAGATTGTTATCTGGATCCAAAGAGTATGTTAGCCTGGAGGGTGACAATGCCGTATGGCAAAACTCCTGGGATGCCGCAGGAAAGGAAGTGACATGGGATATGGTACACTATGACGTACAGTTAATCGGCGGGATTGCTTTGCATCAGGGTAAAATTGCAGAAATGCAGACTGGTGAGGGTAAAACACTTGTTGCTACCTTACCAATGTACCTTAACGCCCTGGCAGGAAAAGGGGCCCATTTGGTTACGGTAAATGACTATCTGGCCAAAAGGGATAGTGCGTGGATGGCACCAATATTTGAATTTCATGGGCTTTCCGTGGACTGTATAGACAAGCATCAACCTAATTCTGAAGGGAGAAGGGCCGCTTACAACGCAGATATTACCTATGGAACCAACAACGAATTTGGATTCGATTATCTTAGGGATAACATGGCACATACACCCGGTGACCTTGTGCAACGGCCACACCACTATGCCATTGTGGATGAGGTTGATTCTGTACTTGTTGATGATGCCCGTACTCCTTTAATCATCTCCGGGCCTGTACCGGAAGGAGATCGTCATGAATTCAATGAATTGAAGCCTAAAGTATCAGACATTGTTCAGAAACAACGTCAGTACCTTACAGGAGTTCTGGCAGAGGCCAAAAAAGAAATCACCGCTGGAAATACCAAAGAAGGTGGTTTTCTATTACTGAGGGTCCACAGAGGCTTACCCAAGAATAAAGCCCTTATTAAATTTCTTAGTGAAGAAGGCATAAAACAACTGCTTCAAAAAACTGAGAATTTTTATATGCAGGATAACAATCGGGAAATGCCTCAGGTAGATTCGGAATTATTATTTGTAATCGATGAAAAGAACAACCAGATTGAACTTACAGATAAGGGCATAGAATATATTTCGGGAGACCATCAAAAAGACTTTTTTGTGATGCCTGATATTGGAAGTGAAATTGCAAAAATTGAAAATCAAAACCTGGAAATCGAACAGGAAGCATCTGAGAAAGAGGCATTATTCAAAGATTTTGCAATAAAAAGCGAACGTATCCATACCATGAGCCAGTTATTAAAGGCATATACACTCTTCGAAAAAGACGTGGAGTATGTGGTTATCGATAATAAAGTGATGATTGTAGACGAGCAGACAGGCCGTATAATGGATGGGCGAAGGTATTCAGACGGATTACATCAGGCCATTGAAGCGAAAGAGAATGTAAAAATCGAAGCAATGACTCAGACTTTTGCTACGGTTACTTTGCAGAATTATTTCAGAATGTATAAAAAGCTTTCAGGTATGACAGGTACCGCGGTAACGGAAGCAGGTGAATTCTGGGAGATCTATAAATTGGATGTTATGGAAATCCCTACAAACAGGCCAATAGTCAGAGATGACAGAAACGATCTTATCTATAAGACCAAAAGAGAAAAATACAACGCCATTATTGACGAAGTTACCAAACTTTCGGAACAAAAAAGACCGGTACTAATTGGTACCACCTCTGTGGAAATATCCGAATTATTATCACGAATGTTGAGTATACGAAAAATTCCACATAATGTTTTAAATGCGAAACTGCATAAAAAAGAAGCCGATATTGTAGCAGAAGCAGGTTATGCGGGTGTAGTGACCATTGCAACAAACATGGCAGGACGTGGAACGGATATAAAATTATCTGAAGATGTTAAAAAAGCAGGGGGCTTGGCCATCGTAGGTACAGAAAGACACGACTCCAGAAGGGTAGACAGGCAGTTGAGAGGTCGTGCGGGCCGACAGGGAGATCCGGGTAGTTCACAGTTTTACGTCTCTTTGGAAGATAATCTAATGCGGCTATTTGGTTCAGACAGGGTTGCAAAAATGATGGATAGGATGGGTCTTGAAGAAGGAGAAGTGATTCAGCATTCTATGATGACCAAATCTATTGAACGGGCGCAGAAAAAAGTAGAAGAGAATAATTTTGGTATTCGTAAACGACTGTTGGAGTATGATGATGTAATGAATGCCCAACGTGAAGTAGTTTATAAAAGAAGAAGGCATGCACTGCAGGGTGAGCGACTTAAAGTAGATATTGCAAACATGGTTTATGATACATGTGAAGTAATTGCTGAAACTAACAAGGCCGCTAGCGATTTCAAGAATTTCGAATTTGAACTCATCAAGTATTTTTCCATTACCTCTCCGGTTACAGAAGAAGAATTTGGCAAACAGAGTTTTCTGGAAATCGCAAATACAACCTATGACGCTGCTTATGATTATTACCAGAGCAAAATGGAGCGAAGTGCCGCTACGGCTTTCCCTGTTATTAAAAAGGTATACGAGGATAGCAGTAATAAATTTGAACGTATTGTAGTTCCTTTTACTGATGGTATTAAATCGCTTAATGTGGTCACCAATCTTAAAAATGCCTATGAGTCGAACGGTAAAGAATTGGTAACAGACTTTGAAAAGAATATAACTCTTGCCATCATTGATGACTCATGGAAAACTCACCTAAGGAAAATGGACGAGTTGAAGCAGTCTGTCCAATTGGCTGTTCACGAGCAGAAAGATCCTTTGTTAATTTATAAATTTGAAGCTTTTGAACTTTTTAAAAGCATGATAGATAAGGTCAACAAAGAAGTAGTTTCCTTCTTGTTCAAAGGGGAATTACCCTCAGCTGATACTAATGAGATTCAGGAAGCCAGGAATGTACGAAGACCTAAAGAGAAGCTGCAGACTACTAAGGAGGAAATTCCTAATAATGATGAATTAGCAGCCCGGAACAGAGCAGTAGGTCAGAACCAGGGCGGCAGGGCTCCAATAACGGAAACCATTGTGAGGGAAAAACCAAAAATTGGTAGGAATGAAAAAGTCACAATAAAAAATGTAATGTCCGGCGAAAGCAAGACTGTCAAATTCAAACAGGCAGAGCCTCTTATAGACCGCGGAGAATGGGTATTGATCCAAGATTGACAAACTAACCGATATTATTAAAAAAGGCGTCCGTATATGGACGCTTTTTTTTTGTTCAAAATGCTATATCTTTAGGTATTGACACCTTATTATTATTTTGATATGAAATCTTCCAGACGTAAATTCCTGACTTCCATTAGCATGTTAGCTGCCTCTTCCGCAATGCCAATTACACAGTTTGATTTTGGAATAAATGTAAAATTAAAAATTGCCCTTGTTGGAACAGGTATTCGTGGTATCACTTTTTGGGGAAAACGCCTTGTTGATGAATATTCAGATATCCTGGAATTTGTGGGCTTGTGCGATATAAATCCGGGGCGCCTCTCCTTTGGAAAAGAATATACCGGGGCCAATTGCCCTACTTTTACAAATTTTGAGAAAATGATCCGGGATTCTAAACCGGATCTTGTTATCGTAACCACAAAAGATGCAACTCACCATGAATTTATTATCAAAGCAATGGAAATGGGATGCGATGTACTTACCGAAAAACCATTAACTACAGATGAAAATAAATGTCAGGCCATTCTGGATGCGGAAAAAAAGTCAGGCAAAAACCTGATAGTAGGTTTTAACTACCGTTGGAGCCCTTATAGCACCAAAATAAAACAGTTATTGGCAGACAACACCATTGGCAAACTAACTTCAGTTGACTTTCATTGGTATCTGAATACTTACCATGGCGCCAGTTATTTCCGAAGATGGCACGGACAGATGGAAAGCAGCGGGTCCTTGTGGGTTCACAAGGCCACGCATCATTTCGACCTTCTTAACTGGTGGATCAATTCTGAGCCATCCGAAGTATTTGCGTTCGGTGATTTGGAATTTTATGGCAAAAATGGCCCTTTCAGAGGGGACAACTGTAGAAATTGCAATCATAAATCTAATTGTGACTTCTATTGGGACATTTCTAAAAATCAATTTTTGACTGATCTGTATACAAAAAATGAGAAATATGACGGGTACATACGAGACAACTGCCTTTTTAGAAATGAAATAAACATATATGATAAGATGTCTGCACAGGTAAAATATCAAAATAACGTGCAGTTAAATTATTCGCTAACCACTTATTCTCCATTGGAAGGTTGGCGCGTTGCCTTTAACGGTACGGAAGGAAGGCTGGAAGCATGGATGGACATCCCATATTATAAAGAGATGAACATAGACCAGGCCGAAATGCACGACAAGGAAATGGAGCAGAACAATGAGGAAACTGAGAATATTGAACCCATAATAGTGCACAAATTGTGGAAGGATTTTGAAACTGTTATGGTAGAAATGGAAAAAAGCGGTCACGGCGGAGGTGACAAACGCTTACAAGACAAATTGTTTAGAAGTGCTGATTCTATTGATCCTTTCGGCAGAACTGCAGGAAGCAGAGATGGCGCAATGTCTGTACTTATTGGGATTGCAGCAAGGAAAAGTATTGAAACCGGCACAGCCATAAACATTGGAGATCTGACCAATTTACAGCCTAAGGAGGTACGGGATTAACATATTTAATATTGTAGATAACAAAGTTACTTTTTGTCAGATTAGCTGTTGAATATATGATAAAACATATATAGCTTTACACCATTGAGGGAATTCGCTTCCCAACTACGGTTGCGATTTTCCATATGAAGCATAGCTGCATCAATGAATATAACTTAAGACTATGGAAAAAGAAACCAAACATCAGCACAGAATACAGGATAAAATACGTCTGACCCTTAGGGTAAGCTATTTTGCTTCTATTTCCTCCTTAATATTTGGTCTGGTTTGTCTTTTTGTCCTGGATATTTATGAAATTGTTCCCCATATATTTCTGGCCTTTGGTGCGTTGAGTGTAATTAATAACCTGGCCTATGCATCTCACAAAAACCTAACGCTTACGTATAACATCCTTTCTATACTTGGCTTAGCTTCAGCTACTGCTATCACTATGTTAACAGGTGGCATAAACAGTCCGTTTATTTTTGTGCTGGCAATTGTTGTGTTTGCGGGATATGCGACTACGCGCAATTATGGTAAAATCTATTTATACCTCACTGTTCTGATTATTGCTTTAATTTTTGTTCAGGGAATTTCCGATTTTTCTTTAACCCAAAATGTTGTTCCCGTTGAGAGTCAAAACCTTTTTAGCTTTTTAAGCATTTTGTTCTCCGTTTACCTCCTGGGTGGAGTTCTGGGTAAAAACCTCTTAAAAGCACACCACAACCTTTATAAAACCAAGATGGAAGTTGAAGAACGGATACATGAAAAGGACACTCTGCTCAAAGAAGTGCACCACAGGGTTAAAAATAATCTGCAAACGGTTTCCAGCCTGCTAAGCCTTCAGTCCAGGGGGATAAAGGATGAAAAAGTAAAAAATCTTATAAAAAGTAGTCAGAACAGAGTCATCTCTATGGCTATGGTACATGAAATGCTTTACATGCGCGACGATCTGTCTAAAATAAATTATAAATCCTATGTTGAAGAATTAAGTGAATACCTGGTGAAATCTGTAAAGGGTGCCGATAGTAACGTTAAGGTAAACATTAATATTCCTCAAATAGAATTGGGCATAGATACCGCTATACCTCTTGGCCTCCTCATCAACGAAGCACTTACAAATGCACTTAAATATGGAATAAAAGGGGATGACCAGGGGGAAATTCATATTGAGCTAAAGAAAATGGCTGATAAGGACTACATTCTAAATATTGGAGATAATGGTGTTGGTTTTTCAGAGGAAGTGAATTTTAAAAATACCCGTTCTCTTGGCTTAAAGCTAATTCATAACCTTGCCCGTCAGCTAAAAGGATCAATAATCAGAGACTTTTCCAAAAAAGGCACAAACTATATTGTTAATTTTAAAGAAATAGGTCAGAGTGACTTTCATCAATCAGTGGCTTAAAGAAAACCCTTATAAAAGGCGGCTATTTTATATTCCTGACACATAAGTTCCCCATGTAAAAAGACTTTTCTTCTTAAGGCAATTTATACCTATATTTAGCCGACTAATTCAAAAATTGCCCTTATGAAGAATATTTTACTAGTATGTTTTTTATTTTGTAGTAGCCTCACATTCAGTCAGGATTACTTTCTTAAAAAATACGAGCCTTTTAATAGTAATATTCCTTCTCCTGAAGAGTTTTTAAGTTATGGAATTGGAGAACGTCATACCAGGCATGATCTTATTGTAGCTTATTTACAAAAACTCGCAGAGCTTTCAGACAGAGCATCTATCCATGAATATGGCAAAACACATGAAGGTCGTAAACTCGTAATCTTAACGATTACTACCCCGGATAATTTGTCTAATCTGGAATCTATTAAGGAAAGGCACCTTGCCTTTACAGATCCCAGCAAATCCTCGTCCCCGGACGCATCACTTCCAATTTTTATTAATTTGGGCTATAACGTACATGGGAATGAGCCATCCAGTTCCGAAGCAGCGCTTTTAAGCGCTTATACTTTTGTGGCTTCTGAGAATCCCGAGATACTTAATTACATAACGAACGCAGTAATCTTTATAGATCCAGCTATCAATCCTGATGGCAGGGACAGGCACACTCAATGGGCAAATAGCTATCAGGGCAATCCACTTGTGGCAGACCCCCAGGATGCAGAGCACAATGAATACTGGCCTGGCGGGCGTACCAATCACTACTGGTTCGACCTCAACAGGGACTGGCTTCTGGCAATAAACCCGGAAAGTCGTGGTAAACTTAACTGGTATCATGAATGGTACCCCAATGTAGTTACCGACTTTCATGAAATGGGTTCTCAAAGCACTTATTTCTTTGAACCAATGAAAGCGAACGGTTCTCTAAACCCTATTATGCCTAAAGAGAACTATGAGGATCTTAATACTATTTTTGGAAACTATTTTGCCAAGGCCTTAGACAGCATAGGTTCATTTTATTTTACCAAAGAGGCTTTTGACGGTACCTATCCGGGTTACGGTTCTTCTTATCCTGATATTCAGGGTGGCCTTGGGCTGTTGTTTGAACAGGCTAGTTCCAGGGGGCATAAGCAGAAAACGGCCTTTGGTGAAATCACATTTCCCTTTACCATTCGCAATCAGTACACATCGAGTATCACTACTGTGAAGGCTGCAGTTGAGAACAAAGATTATCTGCGTTCATATCAAAAAGAATTCTTTAAAACGGCGATGATGAATTCGGCAATAAAAGGAGTTCAAGGATACAGCTTTGGAGATCGCCATGACAAAAACCGGATAAAGGCATTTATTGACAAGCTATTAATCCATAAAATAGATGTATACAAATACGGCAATGATTCCTATGTAGTGCCCACATCCCAGCCCCAGTACAGGATGGTGCAAACGATGTTTGAAACTTATAAAAAATATCGCGACAGCGTTTTTTATGATGCGTCTGCCTGGTCTGTGGCAAATTTCTATAATATAAACTACAGGGGAGTAAAGAAGCTTAGTCGGGGAGATAAAATAACTTCTACAGATGATCTTGTAAACGTCCAACCTGTGCAAAAATCATCTTATGCCTATATTATCGATTGGGATGATTACAATGCACCTGCAGTCTTAAATTTTCTACAATCTAAGAAGTTGGTACTTTCTTCTGCCTTTAAACCATTTACCACAACGATTGATAATGCCAGCAAGTCTTTTAATTATGGAGCCTTAATTCTACCCATAAGCCTTCAAAAGAAAGACGCGGATGAAGTTTATAAATGGGTGCTTGAGGCACAGGAAAAATATCAGGTCCCTATCTATGGGATAGCTACTGGTTACAACAGCCAGGGAATTGATCTGGGAAGCAGGCATATTCGCCCATTAACAAAACCCAAAGCCGCAATGCTTATAGGAGATGGAACCCGCTCCTATGAAGCAGGAGAGGTATGGCACTTATTAGATACCAGAGTACATATGCCAATTACAAAAATACCTATCAGGAATTATGATAAGGTAAAGCTAGACGAATACAATACATTGGTAATGGTTTCTGGAAAGTATAATTTTACAGAAAAGCAGCAGACCATACTTTCAGACTGGGTTAAAAAGGGGAATACACTTATTACTATTGGAACAGCCTCTAAATGGGCTATTGATAAAAAACTTGTTAAAGAGAATCTTACCAAATCCGAGGTAGATTCTACCAAGGCAGTATTGCGAGAGCCATACGCCGATGCTGATGAAAACCTTGGTAGAGAAGGCCTTGGAGGAATTATACTTAAAGCCGATCTGGATGTTACCCATCCGCTGGCATTTGGTTACAGAGATACAGACATTCCGGTATATAAAAACAATACTGTATGGCTTTCACCGAGTAAGAATGAGTATTCTACCGTAGCGAAATACTCCAGGAATGCCCTGATAGACGGGTACATAAGCAGAAAGAACAGTGAAGAATTCTTAAAAACTTCGGCTTCACTTATAGTAAGTCCCTTAGGCAGTGGCAGAGTAGTCATGTTCGCGGATAATCCCAATTTCCGGGGGTCATGGTATGGCACCAACAGATTATTCCTTAACGCCTTATTTTTGGGAGATAAGATTGAGGTACCTAAACAAAACGACTAGTATGAACAAAAAAATAAATTCCTTCTTAATTCTCATCATATGTTGCAATCTTTCAATACTTGCACAGAGTAACGAGGGCGATGGGCCATTTTCTCAACTTATCATCAGGGGAGTTACCCTTATTAATGGTAATGGGGCACCGCCAATGGGGCCCGTAGATATAGAAGTGGTTAACAATCGTATTAAAAGTATAAAGGTAGTAGGCTATCCGGGAGTAGCCATAAAAGACTCAGACCGGCCACAGCTGAAAGCTGGTGGCAAGGAATTAAACTGCGAAGGCATGTATTTGCTTCCTGGCTTTGTTGATATGCATGGTCATATTGGAGGAAAAGCTCAGGGTGCAGAACCAGACTATGTTTTTAAACTCTGGATGGCTCATGGAATTACTACGGTACGTGAACCGAGCGGTCGGGGGGTGGATTTTACTATGGATCTAAAAAGAAAAAGTGCTAAAAATGAAATTGTAGCACCCCGTATTTTAGCCTATACCGGATTTGGACAAGGTAGTGATGCCACCATAAGTACTCCGGAAATGGCACGGGAATGGGTACGGAATAACGCCAAAAAAGGAGCTGATGGCATTAAGTTATTTGGGGCACCACCAGAAATTATGACCGCAGCTTTGGATGAAAACAAAAAATTAGGCTTACGCTCAGCTTGTCATCATGCTCAGCTTAATGTTGCCAGATGGAATGTACTCCATTCTGCCAGGGCTGGTTTAACAAGTATGGAGCACTGGTATGGCCTACCAGAAGCTCTTTTTGAAGACCGCACGGTGCAGGATTATCCATTGGATTACAATTACAACAATGAGCAGGACCGCTTTGAAGAGGCCGGTAAACTTTGGCAACAGGCAGCAAAACCTTATTCTGAACATTGGAATAAAGTGATGGATGAACTTATCGCCTTAGATTTTACCCTTGATCCAACCTTTAATATTTATGAAGCCAGCCGAGACCTTCAAAGGGCCCGAAGAGCCGAATGGCATGAAGATTATACCTTGCCTTCATTATGGGATTTCTATCAGCCCAGCAAAATAAGCCATGGTTCGTATTGGCATTACTGGGGTACGGAACAGGAGGTAGCCTGGAAGGAAAATTACAAACTCTGGATGACCTTTGTAAATGAGTATAAGAACAGAGGTGGCCGTGTAACCACAGGTTCGGATTCGGGTTTTATCTTTCAACTTTATGGTTTTGCTTATATCCGCGAAATGGAATTGTTACGGGAAGCCGGGTTTCATCCTTTAGAGATTATTCGCTCAGCAACCTTAAACGGAGCAGAAGCCTTAGGAATGGATGATCAAATAGGCACAGTAACTGTTGGTAAACTTGCCGACTTTGCTGTTGTATCCGAAAATCCATTAGAAAACCTGAAAGTACTATATGGCACTGGCGCCATAAAACTTACTGAAGATAATGAAGTCGTGCGTGTTGGTGGGGTAAAATACACCATAAAGGATGGTATAATCTACGATGCCAAAGCACTACTCCAGGAAGTAAAGCAAATGGTGGATGCAGAAAAAAAGCGTTTGAATTATCAAATTAAACAACCTGGAATTCAGGAATAATAATCAGTTTAATCGACTCTTGCTTTATTTTAAGTACAAAGGGAGGACTTATCTTCGGCCTGTCGGGACTTTAATAGGTCTTAAAACTCCTTTTGTTTTAGGAAAAACAATCAAATAACTCATTAGAAGTGCAACAGGTAATAATAGAATAAATAGTATCATTAGGTTTGGGGTTTGAGGATTAAGCTAATTTGGGTTTATTTTTTTTAGTAGTAAAAGTCAAAGCTTTCTTTACTCTTGTATTCTTGAATTTGTATAAGCGCGCAACAGCGTCTTCTTTTGCTGCCTCAATTTGCCCACTATTGTGAGAAACAGGAAGGCTAGCATCCAGAACAATATCCATTTGAAATGTTTCAACTTTACCATAGTCTGTAGTTTTTTGGGCCAGAGCAACAGCTCCGAATAAAAGTATAAGTACTAAGGTTAAAAACGCTTTCATGTCATTAGATTTGGGTATAATAAAATAACTACAGAAAGTGGTATCCTTAGGGTATAAATCGCTGAAAGCACCTTATTTTTCGCTAGCTGGAAAAATTTGCGATAAAGCGATAAAAATTTCGGATGAAAAGAATTGAAGCAAAAAACCCTTTATCGGAATTTTAGGTTTTTTAGCCGGGTTTGTAATTGGATTATACAAGAATGATTGAGAGAATTAGGAAATAAAGCACTAAAAAAGACACAATAAAATGTAAGAATTTATTGCTTTTTAAGTTTGGTTTAGTCGTGGGTTTTAAAATATAACTGTTTTCAAGACAAAATTTGAATAAACAGGATTTCTCACACTCACTTCGTTCGGTTCGAAATGACAGTTATACAATGCACCAGCATATTTTAAAACCCCACAGTCATTTCGACATGAGCTGCAAAGCAGCGATTGAGAAATCAAGACTGCATGCAAATACAATTGAAAATACATAAATTTAGATTTCTCACGCGCACTTCGTGCGGTTCGAAATGACAGTTATACAATGCACCGGCATATTTTAAAACCCAACAGTCATTTCGACATGAGTTGCAAAGCAGCGATTGAGAAATCTTTTCTTTATTTTATAAAACTATTACCTACCGCCCTTCCTTGCGTAAAACTACTAAAGGCGGACTGTTTAACACACTCCTGCTATTACTAAGACCAATTAATAGAACGAGTAGCGTAACCCCCGGTAACAGTACTAAAAAGGGTACTAAAGAAGGTACAAACGGCGCTTTAAAAACAAATGTAGCCAGTAACTGGCTGCTTATCAGTGAAAGTAATATACCTATACCACTACCCAAAACACCCAAATAAAAATATTCAAGGGCTGTGATTTTTAGAATTTGTTTACTTTTTGCACCCAGGGTCCGTAAAAGAACGCTTTCCTTTATACGCTGATATTTACTGGTACGTACAGCTCCAATTAATACAATAATACCAGTAAGGATACTAAAAAAGGCCATAAAATTAATTACCCACGCAATCTTATCCAGAACATTCTCTATGAGTGTTACAATTTGCCGCAAATCAAGGACCGAGATATTAGGAAATTTTTGAACTAATTCTCGCTGAAGGTTGGCTGAAGCCTCCGCATTGGGTGCATTAGTTGTTATAACGTGAAACTGTGGGGCATTTTCCAAAACTCCTTTAGGAAAGACCAGGTTAAAATTAGGTTGCATTCGTGCCCAGTCCACGGTGCGAATATTTCCCACAACGGTTTCCATCAAAACACCCTGGACATTAAAAACAATCGTATCTCCCACTACAACTTCAGCATCTCTGGCAATATTATCAGCAATGGAAATAGGGATAAGTCCTACTTTAGGAGTTTCCGGCACCCATTCACCTTCAGTAAGGGTCTCCGAAGAAATCATGGAATCACGGTAAGTAACCCGAAATTCGTGGTTCAAAACCCATTTATTCATTGTCAGGGTGGTATCTTGTCGAAGATCATTTGCAGCACGTCCTTTTATAGTATGCATACGCATAGTAACTATTGGAATATTATCTAATACCGGAAGGCCTTTAGGGGTTATGCTATTTGCCACGTCTTCTTTTTGCTCGCTTTGCACGTCCAACAGAATTATATTAGGACTATCACTGTTGCTATCAAGCTGTGCCATTGCCAACAGTATATCTTTGGTAAAATAGAGCGTGCTAATTAGAAAAGCCCCTACCCCAATAGCTACTAGTAATACCATAGTTTGATTATTTGGCCGAAAAAGGTTTAACAGGCTTTGTCTTGAGGTAAAACTCCATTTGGTAGGAAAGAACTTTTTTATTCCCCTCATAAACAGAGTGGCAACACCAGCCAATATGGAGAAGGTTACCGCAATACTGATCACAAAACCAATGGCATAACGCAAGTCTTCTAAAAGCCAAAGGGAAAACAGGAAAATAAAGATTAATATTCCTATAAATACGAGGGCCCTGGCTTTTCGGGGACGCTCCTCTTGTGTTTCTTGAATACGCAGTACCTGTAAGGGAGAGACATACCAGGTACTCATAAGTGGTAATAGTGCAAACAGCACAGACATAAACACGCCCAGTAATAAACCCATTATAATGGGTTGAGGCGCCAGTGACAATTGCACTTCAAAAGGTAAAAAGTCCTGCAGCAGACTTGGAAATGTTAGTTGCAGCAAGATACCCCCAATCGTTCCAATAACACCCCCCAGAAGGCCCATACCTGCTATTTGAATCAAATAAATAAGGAATGTCTGCTTTCGACTGGCTCCCATACATTTAAGTACAGCCACCGACCTCAATTTTTCCTTTATATAGATTTGTACAGAACTTGCGATACCTACACAGCCCAATAAAAGAGCAATAAATGCAACCAGGTTAAGGAATTTTCCAACATTTCCATAGGAACTACCCAGTTGTCTGCTCCCTGATGTATGTGTATCCAGATCTGCATTCTCAGCATCCAAAATGGGGTCTAGTTCTTTATCAAGAGCATCGAGGTCCATCTCCGGCGGGGCCTTAAAATAATAGTTATAGTCCAGACGACTGCCTACCTGCAGTAGCCCCGTTCGTTCAATAATGCCAAATGGAACAATAACCGGTGGTGCAACAGAACTGGCAAATGCGCTATTACCGGGTGCAGATATAAGTGTGCCTGTAATTGGCAAACTAGCATTGCCTATTTTGATTATATCTCCAACTTCTAATTCAAACTGCAGCATCACTGTGGCATCTACCAGGGCACCTTCATTGGAAATATAAGAAGTTGCCGCATCTGCCGGTTCAGTCTCTATTTCCCCGTAAAGTGGAAAATCACCTTCAAGCCCCCTTACACGAACCAGTTTACTGCTTTCATTCTTTGGAAATGCTGCCATGGATGCAAAATTCACTTCCATACCCTTTGCTCCTCCTAATGAATCTATAATTTCCTGTACTCTTTCATTCGGAAGTTGTCTTGAATCAATTATAAAATCCGCTCCCATTAGTGATTTGGACTGGAGACGAATATTTTCTTTAAGATTATCACTAAAAGATTGGATTGAAACAAGTGCCGTAATACCAAGGATGATAGAGGCCATAAACAAAGTAAGTCGGCCTCCACTAGCCTTTCCATCACGCCAGGCCATTTTAAAGAGCCAGCCTGTGCCTGCCAAAGATGAAGCTTCCTGTTGGTTTTTCACGAGATTACTGTGCTTTCATTAGCAACTATCTTTCCTCCTTTGAGCCTTAGAATATGCTGCGTACGTTTTGCAAGATCCAGGTCGTGTGTTACAATAACCAAAGTGGTACCTGCTTCTTTATTAAGTTCAAAAAGCAGTTTTACAACTTTTTCTCCTGTTTCTTCGTCAAGGTTACCGGTAGGCTCATCGGCAAAAAGGATAGAAGGCCTATTACTAAAAGCTCTTGCCAGAGCAACTCTCTGTTGCTCACCACCTGATAACTGAGAGGGATAATGGTGAGACCTATCTGCCAATCCTACTTTATGTAAAAGTTCCATCGCCTGCTTCCTGGCTTCCTTTGCCCCTTGTAATTCTAAGGGCACACTTACGTTCTCCAGAGCTGTTAGCGTGGGAAGTAACTGAAAATCCTGAAAAATAAACCCCACTTCTCTATTGCGCAAAAGGGCGCGTTGATCTTCACTTAAATCGTTAATTCGAGTGCCACAAAGTTCAATGTAACCAGAGTCGGGTTCATCTAAACCTGCGCATAGCCCCAATAAAGTAGTCTTACCACTACCTGAAGGACCAACAATGGCAAAGGTATCCCCTTGCTCAATTTCAAAGGAAATAGCATCCAGAACAGTTAGTTTTTTAGAACCACTGGAATAGGTTTTCCCCAGTTGGTTAACGTTTAATATCTTTGACATTGGTAGAAATTAGATTTTGTTTGCAACGACGCAGCAAAATAAGGAAATGATTTCGACATTAAGACCATTAAAACATGCAGACCTTCTTAAAATTTCGTTATTTTTTAGTGTTTTTACTAATGCTGGCTTGTGGAGAAAAGTCCGGAAAATCCTCAGAAAATTCTCCCGTTGACGCCGGGCAAACGGAAAGTAGTGTCGATCAAAACGGAAATAACAAAGTTATTATGTTCTTTGGTGATAGCCTCACAGCAGGCTACGGTCTTGACACAGAGGAGGCTTTTCCGGCAGTAATTCAACAAATTGTTGATTCCCTTAATTTAAATTACACGGTTGTAAACGCGGGACTAAGCGGCGAAACAACCGCTAGTGGAAGAAACAGGCTTGACTGGGTGCTAAATCAAAAAGCCGATGTGTTTATTCTGGAATTGGGCGCCAATGATGGTTTGAGAGGTATTCCTTTAAATGAGACCCGGTTAAACTTGCAGGCCATTGTGAATTCTGTTAAAGAGAAAAACCCGGATACAGTTATCATCCTTGCCGGGATGCAGATACCACCAAACATGGGCCAGGAGTATACTACGGAATTTAGGAGGATATTCCCTGAGTTGGCTGACCAGAACGAAACTTATCTTATCCCCTTTTTACTGGATAATGTTGCAGGTATTCCTGAATTAAACCAGGAAGACGGTATTCACCCTACCGTTGAAGGGCAAAAAATTGTGGCTAATAACGTATGGGAAGTATTGGAACCGGTACTGACCAAATAACCAAAATAAACGTTTAATCCCGCGCAATATGGATACTATGGACAATATCATCAATGCACTTTCCTGGATAGATTCTGCCGCTGCCACGGTTTGGATTCTGCTTACAATTATTATGTTCTGGTTTCTTTATAAAGTATATGAAGCAGAGGGAAGGAAACATCCAATCTTCCACTTCGGTATCTTCCTACTGGTCCTGGTATGGTTATATCCGCTCTACACCTTTCTCTTTAACCAGTTAGAAGTTGCCTTTTTGGGCAATCTGATTACCTTATGGGCAACAGTAGTCTATATGCGAAAACTCAAACAACTACCAATGAAGGAATATAAATGGATGACTCCACAAATCGTCTGGATCATTATCGCTTCCTTCTATGTGGGATGTATGCTTTTGGAGAAATATCTGATGGCCTAAATGAAAGGCATTAAAATGAAAGCTAAGAATTAAGCCAATTTAGCTTTGTTTCTTTTTGTAGTAAAAGACAAAGCTTTCTTTACTCGGCTATTCTTGTTTTTGTACAAACGAGCAACAGTGTTTTCTTTAGTAGTTGAAGTATCTATACTCATTTC
>NZ_JBATKE010000118.1:0-2504 GCF_049669105.1 Eudoraea sp. | reverse complement strand
AAAATAGCTATCGCCATTGGGGCAGGGTATACTCCCGGCATCAATTCCATAATTATGGGAGCTGCTATTTCAGCCCACAAAGCAGGTTGGGAAGTAGTAGGTATTCGCGATGGCTTCGAAGGATTGCTCTTCCCCGAAAAATATCCTAACAAAGGATTGATTGACTTAGGGCCGGAGGTAATCAGTAAATTGAATCCCATGAGCAGTGACGCTATGGGAACGGCGGCAAGTGTTGATCCATTCAACGTACGGACAATTAATGAGCTGGAAATGGTTGAAGAAGTGGATATGTCTGATACACTTCTGGAAAACATCCAGAAAGAAAATATTGATGCTGTTATCGCTATTATGATGGGCAGAGGTCTAAGCATACTTCATAAGCTTAATGCAAAAGGCTTAAAGTCAGTATGTATACCACGAACGGTAGAGAATGACATGGCAGCCACTTCTGTTGCTTTTGGCTTCAATACTGCCCTTAGTTTTAGCATCGAAATGTTGGATAGAGCTCGAAATGCAGCCATTTCAGCGAAAAAAATAGGAGTTGTAGAAGTTCTTGGATCGCAGGCCGGATGGTTAGCTTTGCAAAGCAGTATTTCTGTGTTAGCTGATGCAGTTGTATTACCGGAGTTCCCTTGCGATGTAAAAGCTCTGGCGCAACACCTGAAGTCGAAAATTACTTCTGACCGTCCGCATGCATTAGTGGTAGTTGCAGAAGGAAGTTCGTTTACTAATCTTCACGGAGTTACAAAAGATACCCTGAGTGATTTAAAAAAAGCATTGTCTCCATTAGCCACAGAAGAAAATAGCGAATTTACCATCAATAAAAGCGGGAAAGCTGCCAAAACGCTATCGCATGCATTGCAACAGCTGCTTGCAGACGAAGTATATCAATTGGTATTAGGTCCCTGGACACGCGGAGGCGATGCGACAGCCGTTGATCGTCAATTAGGTTTGGCCTATGGTGCTGCAACCGTTAATGCACTGGAGCAAAACAAGTTTGGAACCATGGCAGCATTTGTACCGCCAAATATAGACTTTGTGCCGCTCATTAATACACTTAATAAAAAGCGAACCATACAAAGTGATAATGAGTTTATGAGAGTAGCCCACGCATTAGGAATTTATACAGGAATTTAAAACGACCATCATGGAAAATCAAAATTATTTAGATATTAAAGGTCGTGTATTAAATATACAACGATATTGTGGTGAGGATGGACCTGGCACCAGAACAACTGTATTTTTAAAAGGGTGTTCCCTTCGTTGTAAATGGTGTAGCAATCCGGAAAGTATAAAGCCAAAACCGGAATTAGATTTCAATAGAAAAACATGTAAAGGAGCAAAGGAATGTGGAATTTGTTTAAAAGATCCATTCCCACAAGGTGCTTTTTATGTCATGGAAGGCGAGGATGACAAAGTCCATGCGAACTGGGATTTGGCAAACTCATGTACTGAAGAACTTGCACAATTGTGTCCTACCGGATCTATTGGAATGTTTGGTAAAGAAATGACGGCCGGTGAAGTCCTTACCGAAGTGCTGAAAGATGAAAGTATGTATCGCAATACCGGTGGCGGTGTAACCATTAGCGGTGGCGAGTGTTTACTGCAACCTGATTTTACGGCGGCCATTTTGCGCGGTGCACAGGAAAGCGGCCTTCATACCGCCATTGAAACGGCCGGCAATGTTCCCTGGGAATTTATGGAAAAAGTTTTACAATATGTAGATCTAATGCTACACGATAATAAATTAATGAATCCTGATCCTGAGCGCCACCGGAAATGGACGGGGGTAACAAACAAACGTTCACTTGAAAATTTCAAAAAGGCATATGAAACTTTTCCCAATGTGGAATTTATCACAAGAACACCTCTCATACCCGGTATTAATGCCGATGAAGGGCATATTCGTGCTGTACTTGATTTTATTAAGCCATATAAAAATGTGATTGATTATGAGCTGCTCCCTTACCACCGTTTTGGGCTGGGTAAATACCAATATTTAGGCAAGGTGTACGAATTGCAGGATTACCAATCGCCTTCGCCTGAACTTCTTGAGCATCTGCGGGGTATTATTGATGAAGCTTTTGGCCGGAAGGCAGAAGCCAAAGCATAACCTAAATGTGATAGTCCATGCCTTGTTCATGTTTATTGACAGGGCATGGCTTATGAACTGGTAGGTGAATTAAGAATTGTGAAGTATTTGATTCATGGAAAAGTCTATGGAATGAAAGTCATTATGAAGGGTAAGAATTATTTCCCGGACTGAACGAAAGAGAAGAAACTTAAATAGAATAAAAAAGTGGAATTAGGTGAAATACTATTTCTGGCATTGAAAATATTTGCTACTGCAGCTACTTTTTTAAGCTTACTGGATATTGGACTGCAACTGGAAATGAAAGAAACCATTGTAGGCATCCGCAACCCAAGGTTTACTTTATTCACCTTGTTTTGGGGCTTCATACTCGGTCCGGCTATTGCCTATCTGCTAACTTTAGTGCTTCCCT
>NZ_JBATKE010000117.1:0-22253 GCF_049669105.1 Eudoraea sp. | reverse complement strand
GGATTCAACAACAGCATACTGCCCGGCGAGTGACAGGGTTATAGTAGCAAAAAATAGAACAATGATCTTTTTCATATCCAATTTTCGAATCAAAATTATCAAAAAATGAGCTTATATAAATTTTAATTTACAATTACATAAACAAAATTTATTCCAAAGTATTGTATTCTATAACTTATTCAGTCTATCCGGTTTATGTAAAGGCCTTAGAAAATGCCTGTCAATTATAACTATTTGAATTAGGTGCTGGACACATAACCGACAAATAAGTATGTTCATGTTTTTCATTTTAATTCAAAAAAAAGCCCCGATTAAGAAATCAGGGCTTTTCCTAAATAACCAACCAAACTTTAAATTATGAAAAACCAATACTTAAAGTTATAAGGGAACCACCCCTTATGTTTACCAAATTTACTTAATAACTATTAGCCTTGAAAATCTTTTAACTTACTTTAACTAGGCTATTAACAATACTTTATAAAAGCAAGTCAAATTTTGACAAAATCTTAAGAAAAATGCCTCAAAGTGTGCCTCTGGAAGCTTGTTCTCTTTCAATGGCCTCGAAAAGTGCCTTAAAATTACCTTTACCAAAAGACTTAGCCCCTTTTCTCTGAATAATTTCTATAAACATTGTTGGTCGGTCCAAAACGGGTTTTGTAAAAATTTGAAGCAAATATCCCTCATCGTCGCGGTCAATGAGAATACCTAATTCGCTTAGAGGCACTAGATCCTCATCTATTTCTCCTACCCTGTCCAGTACATCTTCATAATAACTAGCGGGTACTGTCAAAAATTCAACGCCTCTATCCCTGAGGGCCGTGACGGTATTTATAATATTATCCGTCGCCATTGCCATATGCTGAACTCCTGCCCCATTGTAAAACTGTATATATTCTTCAATTTGAGATTTCTTTTTTCCATCGGCTGGTTCATTAATAGGAAACTTTATCCTGCCATTGCCATTACTCATCACCTTACTCATTAGGGCGGTGTAGTCTGTTGAGATATCCTTATCGTCAAATGAAACCAATTGTGCAAAACCCATCACCTTCGCATAAAACTCACACCACTTGTTCATTTCATTCCAGCCCACATTACCTACCATATGATCTATATATTTAAGCCCTACATCCGCGGGCTTGTAGTGTGGGTCCCATTTAATATATCCCGGCATAAAAACCCCACTATATTGACCCCGTTCCACAAATACGTGAACAGTTTCCCCATATGTATGTATTCCCGACAAAATTATCGCCCCATTTTTATCTTTAAGTACTTTAGGCTCTAAATAACTTTCAGCACCTCTACTGGTAGTTTCTGCATAACTTTGTGCAGCATCATCAACCCACAGAGCTATAACTTTTACCCCATCACCATGGGATTCTACATGTCTGTTTATTTCTCCTCCGGGTATAAGAGAAGAAGTAAGTACAAGTCTAATTTTGTCCTGTTCTATCACATAAGAAACTCTGTCTTTAAGTCCAGTTTCCAAGCCAGCGTATGCTAAAGGTTGAAAGCCCCAGGCCGACATATAATAATATGCTGCCTGTTTCGCATTACCCACATAGAGTTCGACATGATCTGTACCCAATAGGGGTAAAAAATCTTCTGCTTCAAGATTTTCCTTTGGCAACTTTAAGGATGAATTATCTAATATTTCCATGATATTCTTTGAATTGATTAGTAGCTAAAAGTGTTTTTAGACCGGATAGTCCCTATCTGAGATTGGCATATTTACCACATTGCCCTGAGATGGGCAGAAATATCAATTCTAGTTTCTAACATTATGCTTACTATACCTTGCAAATATCGGAAAAAACTACCAATCTTGGTAAAAACCACGAGCATTTCCCATCTATTGCATATAACCTAAACTTCTAAAACCAATAACCAACACTGACAAAAAAATTACCATCATTTATTTCCGGAGTCCAGGAGTACATTACCTGCACAGGGCCAATAAAGGAATCCCATCCATAAGATAGGCCATACCCCGAAAAATCGGGCAGTGTAAACCATTCCCCGGTTCTGAAAAGATCATCTTCAACATTGGCGATATTAGCAGAAAACATCACATGATGCTTTTTAATAAATTCAAAATCCAAGCGACCATAAGCCTTAACATAGCTATTCCCAGGCAAGCTTAGAAAATCATACCCTATAAAAGGAATAAAATTATTAATGAGTTCATTGCCATAACCTCCCAAAACAAAATCCAGTGCTTTCACCTGAGAATTCCCCAGTTTAAAACCCCCTTCAGTCTCCAGGTTAATAGAAAGATTTCGGAATATAGGAAAAGCAGCCCCCATTCTTGCCTTAGCAATGGAGAACTCTTTAAAGTTATTATTGAAGTCGGAGGAAAATAAGTACAAATGAAAATCTCCATTAAAATACAACCCTTTTGAGGGAAAGTATTTGTTATTATAGGTGTCCAGTATTAATTTTCCATAAGTGCTAAAATAATTGCTGTTTTCAAAGTATAAGCGTTTACCGGATGTAGGTGGAACAAGGCTATCCTGATTGTTAAAGGTCCTGGAGCTATACTTTAACAATTTTTGCTCAGCACCAATTATGAAAGCAAATTCCTCTTTAAAAACAGTCTGGAAGTATAGTTGATTGGTGAAATCTGAAACATCAAGATTTATTTCATTAATATTTTGATCATTCTGGACATCAAAATTAGAGCTTATTACCTCGTAATTAATTTCATTGTTAAAATCATTGAGTCTTGAATTTATTCCAAAGCTCCAGTAGGAACCTTTATCCAGGTAATATTGAAAATTATATCTAATATTATCCCCGATAGCAAAATCAATTGAGGCAACATCGTCTTTCGTCAACAAATTCTTTTTGGTAAAGTTAACCAGAGCAGCAGTTTTGTATAAATCATCATAATGTACCCCTAGTCTTAAAAAAGATTTATTGGGGTTCTCTCTTAGCTTTACAACTAAATCTTCCCCCAGCCCGTTTGAAATCAGTTTATAACGAATTGTATTAAAATTGTTAGTAGCGGCCAAATTGCTAATACCCTGTTGCAGCTTTTGAAAAGTGGTTTTGATCGGCAGGTTAATCCTTAATTTACCCTTAACATAGGCACGGGAATAATTAATATTTCCTTCCAGGATTAATCGATTAATAAATATGGAATCCTTTGACACTATATTCCCGGTACTTTTTTTAACACGATTCTGTTTTGCAGCTAATTCCTTTAAGGTATTGAGATTTTCAAGGGCTGCAGTTCGCCCGTTTTCTATGATAGGCCCAGCCAGGTCAAAATCAATAACAGAAAATTCGTCAATATCAGGTCTGATATAAATATCCGTTTCCTTGACCTTGACTTTCATATTGTCAGCAGTCCTAAAATTATTAATCTGAAGTAATATATCTGTTGCCGACTGCAAAGATTCACGATCTCTCAGGCTATGCTGCACATCAACTCCTATAATGATATCAGCTCCTAATTGCTTTACTTCCATGATTGGATAATTATTTACAACACCTCCATCAATCAAAATTTGATCATCTAATTCTGCAGGTTCAAATAATGATGGTAATGTGCCACTTGCCATAACTGCTTCCGGCAGATATCCTTTATTTAATATTACTTCAGCCCCGGTCTCAATATTAGTTGCGATGCAAAAAAATGGAATGGGTAAATTGTTAAAGTCGTTTACATCCCTTACATGATACAGTAGTCTTACGAGCTCATTGTAAATTCTTTGGCCTCCGGAAATTGCCGATGGGAACGATATTTTGAAATTATTAAAAGGAAGTGTAAGTGCGTATCTTTCAGAATCTTCTTTTTCATAGAACGTCTTCGCCCCTCTCGGAAGATTATCCTGAATAAGATCACTAAAATCAGCATCTCTAAATAATGAATCCAGCTCATTGGCAGAATATCCCGAAGCATATAATGCTCCAATAATAGCTCCCATGCTTGTGCCACCAATATAATCTATGGTTATGCCAGCTTCTTCTATAACCTTAAGTGCCCCTATATGGGCCATTCCTTTAGCCCCTCCGCCACTAAGAACTAAGCCAACTTTTAGCTCCTTTTCCGGATCATTTAATTGGGCCCGGCTAACTCCGACACAAATGAAAAACGCAAGAATTAAAGCCAATCGTTGCATGAGGTTAAGATATGGGATTAATGGAAATTTTCATAAATTTTCTTTGCCATGGCATTTCCAACAGTTTTCGATAGATCCTCAATAGAAGCTTTCTTTATTCTGTTTACGGATTTAAAGTTTTTTAGTAATTCTTCTGCCGTTTTTTTGCCTACTCCTCTAATCCGTTCCAATTCAGAATCAATAGCTGCTTTGCTTCTCTTATTTCTATGAAAATTAATCCCGAATCTATGTGCTTCATTTCTTAATTGTTGAATTATCTTCAGTGTTTCAGACTTTTTATCCAGATATAATGGGATTGGATCATTGGGAAAGTAAATTTCTTCCAGCCTTTTCGCAATCCCAATAATTGCTATTTTACCTCTTAGGCCAAGTAAATCGAGGCTTTTCACAGCCGAAGATAATTGTCCTTTCCCTCCGTCAATCACTATAAGTTGAGGCAGTCCGGAATCTTCCTCCAATAATCTTTTATAGCGTCTGTATACCACCTCCTCCATTGATTTAAAATCATCGGGGCCATCCACCGTTTTAATATTAAAGTGCCTGTACTCCTTTTTAAACGGTTTTCCGTTTCTGAAAACCACACATGCGGCAACGGGATTACTTCCCTGGATATTTGAATTGTCAAAACACTCTATATGCCTCGGCTCTTCAGCCAGATGAAGATCTGTTTTCATTTGAGCCATAATACGGTTTGTATGTCTATCCGGATCTGTAATCTTAACTTGTTTAAATCTTTCTTGTCTATAGTACTTCGAATTTCTTTCGGACAACTCCAGGAGCTTTTTTTTATCCCCTAATTTGGGAACAGTAACTTTTATATCATCGCCTATAGCACATGAAAAAGGGAGTAAAAGATTTTTGGACTGAGAATTAAAACGCTGTCGAATTTCAATAATTGCTAATTGTAAAAGCTCTTTATCAGATTCTTCCAATTTCTTTTTTATTTCCATGGTATGAGACCGAACTATGGATCCGTGGGAAAGTTGCAGGAAATTTACGTAGGCAAATGCATCATCTGAAATAATACTGAATACATCAACGTTGTTAATTTTGGGATTAACTATTGTAGATTTAACCTGATAGTTTTCCAGGACTTCAATTTTATCCTTAATACGTTGTGCTTCTTCAAATTGCATCTCCTTCGCATGCGATTTCATTTGCGTCTTAAAATAATGAAGGGAGGACTTAAAATTGCCTTTGATTATCTGTCTAATATCATCTATCTGTTTATGGTACTCTTCAGAATTTTGAAGGCCTTCACACGGGCCTTTGCAATTCCCAAGATGGTACTCCAGACATAATTTATATTTTCCGGCATTAATTTTTTCAGGGGATAAATCATAATTACAAGTCCGTAAAGGATAAACACTTTTAATAAGTTCAAGTAAAACTTTTACGGTTTTCATACTGGTGTATGGACCATAATATTCAGAACCATCCTTAATTAACTTTCGAGTCGGAAATATTCTTGGAAAGCGCTCATTCTTAATACAAATCCAAGGATAGGATTTATCATCCTTAAGGAGCACATTATACCTTGGCTGGTATTTTTTTATCAGGTTATTCTCAAGAAGTAATGCATCAGATTCCGTTTTTACAACTATGTGTTTTAAGGAATCTATTTTCTTTACCATTACGCGAGTCTTTCCATACTCATGCGTCTTGTGAAAATAAGACGAAACCCTTTTTTTAAGATTCTTTGCCTTCCCCACATATAATATTTTACCATCCGTATCATAAAATTGATATACTCCCGGACTGTCCGGCAATGTACTCAGTTTAATATCTAATGGTATTTCGGGCATAAATTTGTTAATAAAATGGTCCTCTAAATACAAAGGTAAGTTACAATACAATTATTATTAACCCTGTTACCCGCAAGTTAAGTTTGAAATAAAAAGGGGCAAAATCAATAAATTGATAATTTGTTAATGCCTTCAGTAAACAATTATTTGCCGTAAAAAGTCATCATATCTTACAATTTAAGATAACCTGTTGATTGTCAATTTTTTAATATAATGCATCTAAGGAACTTGCGTTATTTAATAGTATTAAAAATGTTAAGAGAATTGTAAAAATTGTGCATTTCAACGATTAAATGGTGCTTTTTATAGGATAATTGACATTTATTTCTTTATATTTAACCAGAAAAATTTATTAACTGCATGGAAAATTATGTCATCACTTTAGGTATGTACCTTATTTTGATGCTATTTTTTAAAATATATTTTGCTGTTGCGGCAAAAGAGTAATTTTATTAAAATAGTTCCCCAAACTAGCTACATGTTTAATCGATATTTATGCTAAAAAAAGAGCTTCGATTAAACTACCTTCAATTAAGAAATGAATTGTCTTCAGAAACAATTTCAAACTACAGTTTAGAAATTGCTAACAGGGTATTGCAATTACCAATTTGGACGTTCAATTTTTACCATCTTTTTTTATCAATCTCAGAGAAGAATGAAATTGATACTGGTTTTATTATGTCTATCCTACAGGGAAAAGATAAAAATATTGTACTCCCAAAGGTGTTAGATGATACTAATATGGTTCATTATTTACTTACGGATAATACCATTTTGAGAAAAAATAAATGGAATATTCCAGAACCTGTAGACGGGTTATTGGTACCCCCACTTAAAATAGATGTCGTTTTTATTCCCCTTTTAGCGTTTGATAAACTTGGCCACAGGGTAGGTTATGGCAAAGGTTTCTACGATAAGTTTTTAAATGATGACTGCCGTGAAGATGTGGTAAAAATTGGTCTTTCCTTATTTAAACCCGTGGATAAAATTAGTGATATACAAGAACACGATATTGTAATGGATTACTGCGTTACTCCCGATAATGTTTATATTTTTTAAGAATCTTTTTTCCCGAAAGCTTTTTTATTAAATACGATTAATATCCCTACTCCCGTACTAATGGCGGTATCGGCTACATTAAATACCGGTTCAAAAAATCGAAAATTATCACCCCCAACCCAAGGAACCCATTCCGGCCAATTCGTATCAATTAATGGAAAATAAAGCATGTCTACTACTTTACCATAAAATAAGCTGCCATATGGTTCCTCAGAAAACAATGTGGCTAACTGGTTATAACTGTCGTTGAAAATTATCCCATAGAATAAAGAATCAAGAATATTTCCAAGAGCTCCGGCAAAAATCAGGGAAACAGCCGTAATAAGAGTTGCTGTTGCTTTCTTCTTAATAATGTCATGAAGCCAGTACCCAATTCCGATGATTGCAAAAAGACGAAAAACTGTGAGAACCAATTTGCCGATTTTGTCTGATATAGGTAAAATATCACTTAATTTGGCCCCCCATGCGGCTCCTTCGTTTTCAATAAAAAGAATTCTAAACCAGGAAAAAACTTCCGTTGATTCTCCTAGTTCAAAATGGGTTTTAATATATATTTTACTAAGCTGATCGATTAATAAAACAATGGCTATAATCAGTATTGACCTCTTAATATTCATTCTTTTTCAAAATAGATTCGGCTAAAATAGGGATTATTCTACCAACAAAAGACCAGGATATTCAATTAAAACTAACCAATGGAAATTACGAATTGATCTTCTTCAATAGAATGTTCTGGCCTTTTGGCAGACGATATAGAATTTCTATTGTAATTGACCATGGCCTTACCACCGAAAAAAGCAAAACACTTCCTGAATTTACGGGAAAATAAATGCTTAAAATTTATAATCAGTATAAACTTAAATCAACTAAAGATAAAAGTATCTGATCGCTATTTTTGCATGTTTTTAGCTTCAATGCTAAGCGTAGCATGAGGAACTAACCTAAGACGTTCTTTATTAATAAGTTTCCCGGTTACACGGCAAATACCATAGGTCTTATTTTCTATTCTTAGCAATGCATTTTTAAGATCCCGAATAAATTTTTCCTGTCGTATTGCTAATTGAGTGTTGGCTTCTTTGCTCATTGTCTCTGAACCCTCTTCGAAAGCCTTGAAAGTTGGAGAAGTATCATCAGTACCATTATTTCCATCATTCATGTAGGAGCTCCTGAGTAATTCGAGATGGCTTTTTGCTTTCACTATCTTTTCCTCTATAAGTACCTTGAATTCTTCTAATTCCTTATCGGTATACCTTACTTTTAAATCTTGTCCCATAATTTTAGTGTTTTTGGATAGACAATTTTGTGTTTACATCATCAAAGGAAATGGCCACGCCATCTTCCATTTGTTCTTCAAAATTAAGTTCAGAGGTTAAGGTTTCGTTCTTTATATAACTAATATTACTCTTAACTGCTCCTTCGACTAAACCGTCCTTTAATATTCTTATATCTATTTTATCTGTTACTTCAAAACCAGAATCTTTTCTCAGGTTTTGAATTCTATTTACAAGTTCCCGAGCTATCCCCTCTTTTTTCAGCTCCTCATCAATGGTGATATCCAATGCCACTGTAAGTGAACCCGAACTGGCGACTAGCCAGCCTTCTATATCCTGAGAAGATATCTCTACATCTTCTAACTGTAATATAATACTTTTATTTTCTATTTCAAGTGAAATTTTACCTTCACGTTCAATTTTTTGAATATCATTTTGATCCAGCTTGTTAACTGCTGCACTTATCAGTTTCATGTCTTTACCAAACCTCGGGCCCAGTACTTTGAAATTAGGCTTAATACGTTTTACCAATATCCCTGAGGCGTCATCCAAAAGTTTAATTTCTTTTACATTAACCTCTGTTTTTATCAAATCTGCTACAGCTTCAATTTCTGAACGCTGTTTTTCATCCGAAACGGGGATCATAATTTTTTGTAAAGGCTGTCGCACTTTAATCTTTTCTTTCTGACGAATAGATAAAACAAGTGAAGATATGGTTTGCGCCTTTTGCATTTTACTTTCCAACTCCTTATTTACAAAAGAAGAATTATATTCCGGAAAGTTAGATAAATGAACACTGTCAAAAAGATCTATCCCTGTGGTTCTGGTCAAATCTATAAACAACCTGTCCATAAAGAATGGTGCAATTGGGGCAGAAAGTTTAGCGATAGTAACTAAACATGTGTATAGCGTCTGATAAGCAGATATTTTGTCTTCCTGATAATCTCCTTTCCAAAACCTTCTCCTGCTTAAACGAACGTACCAATTACTTAAGTTTTCCTGAACATAGTATGCAATGGCCCTGGCAGCTCTGGTAGGCTCATAATTATCATAAGCTTCATCGACTCTTTTTATCAGGGTATGTAATTCCGACAAAATCCATTGATCAATCTCCGGTCGATTTTCCAAAAGTATTTCTTCTTCAGAATAATTGAATTCATCAATATTGGCATAAAGAGAAAAAAATGAATAGGTGTTGTATAATGTTCCGAAAAATTTCCTTTTTACTTCTGCAATTCCCTCGGGATCAAACTTAAGGTTATCCCATGGGTTGGCATTTGAAATGAGATACCAACGCGTTGCATCCGGGCCATATTCCTTTATCGTCATCCACGGATCTGCGGCATTTCCCAGCCGCTTCGACATTTTTTTACCTTCCTTGTCAAGCACCAGTCCGTTGGAAACTACATTTTTATAGGCCACGGAATCAAAAACCATTGTTGCTATAGCATGCAATGTATAAAACCAACCTCTGGTCTGGTCAACACCTTCCGCTATAAAATCTGCCGGAAATGTTTCCCGCTTATCAATACGTTCTTTATTTTCAAAAGGATAGTGCCATTGTGCATAGGGCATAGATCCGCTGTCAAACCAAACATCAATAAGGTCATTCTCCCGCTTCATCGGTTTCCCTGAATCTGAAACCAGGACAATCTGATCTACTATATTTTTATGAAGATCTATCTTATCATAGTTCTCTTCAGACATATTTCCTACTTCAAAATCCTTGAACGCTTCAGATTTCATAAGACCTGCCTCAACCGATCTGGTCATTTCCTTTTTCAATTGTTCAACAGAGCCAATAATAATTTCTTCCTTCCCATCCTCAGTTCTCCAAATTGGCAAGGGTATACCCCAAAATCTGGATCTTGAAAGATTCCAATCGTTTGCGCTCGCAAGCCAGTTGCCAAATCTTCCCTCCCCTGTTGCTTTAGGTTTCCAATTTATGGTTTGGTTGAGTTCATACATGCGTTCCCTTACATCCGTAATTTTTATAAACCACGAATCCATGGGGTAATATAAAATTGGTTTATCTGTACGCCAACAATTGGGATAGCTATGTACGTATTTTTCAACCTTAAATGCTTTGTTCTCTTCCTTAAGTCTAATGGCAATTTCAACATCAACTGAACGCTCCGGGGCTTTCCCGTCCTCGTAGTATTCATTTTTGACATATTTGCCTGCCAGATCCCCCATTTCTTTTCGAAACCTCCCTTGCAAATCCACCAGGGGTACTGCATTCTCATTTTCATCCAATACTAATAATGGAGGTACGGGTGGATCTGCCTTTTGTGCCACCTGCATATCGTCTGCCCCAAAAGTGGGTGCAGTATGCACTATCCCTGTACCATCTTCCGTAGTAACAAAATCACCTGCTATTACCCTGAAAGCATTTTCGGGATTTCTATAGGGCTTAGCATAGTCGATTAGCTGCTCATATTTTATGCCTACTAATTCTTCACCAATACAGGATCCCTGTATGAAGTATGGGATTTTTTTATCTTCCTGAGAAAAAGATAACAATTCTCCCTCATTTTCAACCTCTATAAATTTACCTGCAAACTGCTGGCCTACGAGGTTTTTTGCCAGGATAACAGTAATAGGCTGAAAAGTATATTGATTGTACGTCTTTACCCAAACGTATTCAATTTTTGGTCCAACGGTCAGCGCAGTATTTGATGGCAGTGTCCACGGCGTAGTTGTCCATGCCAGGAAATACAACTCGTTCTTAATCTGCTCCAGAAATTGGGGTAATGTACTTTTTATTATTTTAAATTGGGCGGTTACAGTAGTATCGGTTATGTCCTGATAGGTACCGGGCATATTTAATTCATGAGAACTTAGACCTGTGCCTGCTTTTGGCGAATAGGGCTGAATTGTATATCCTTTATAGATAAGTCCTCTATCGTAAATCTGTTTTAACAGCCACCAAACGGTTTCCATGTATTTGGGCTTGTAAGTAATATATGGGTCATTCATGTCTACCCAATAACCCATTTTTTCCGTAAGATCATTCCAGGCATCTGTATACCGCATTACCGCTTTTTTACAGGCCTCATTGTATTCTTCTACGGAAATCTTTACTCCAATATCCTCTTTAGTTATTCCCAGTTCTTTTTCTACCCCCAGTTCAATGGGCAGACCATGTGTGTCCCAGCCTGCTTTTCGTTTTACCTGAAAACCCTTCATTGTCTTATATCGGGGGAATATATCCTTTATAGTCCTGGCCATGACGTGATGGATACCAGGCATTCCATTTGCCGAAGGTGGGCCTTCATAGAAAACATACGTTTCCCGCCCTTCTCTTGTGGTAATACTTTTTTCAAAAATATGCTGGGCTTTCCAAAATTGAAGTGTTTCTTCCCCAACCTTGGATAAATTCAATCCCTTATATTCCGCAAATTTCATACAAACGGTTTCCTTTGATATAATTAAGGCTGCAAAATTAATGAATTAGATTGAAATTATGGGTCTTTCTCAAAAATGTCAATATATGATAAATACAGTATATTTTTTTGGTATTCCCGGAGCTTCTATATGCAATAACCCGGCATATGAGTGAAAAGAGTATGGAAATATGAAATAATTTTAGAATTAAATAAACGTCCTTTTTATAATCTCAAAAACGAAAACTCAATCCCAGAATGAAATTAATTCCTGAAGCAGCTATTCCGGATGAATATGATCGATACCTCTGATTGGTAATATTCTCAATAGCAAATGTCAGTTTAAAAGGATTAGAAATTTGATACTGAGACCTTAAATTTAAAGTATACCAGGAGGGTGAATAAGGATTTCCATCTGCGTCTTTGGCGTAGATATAACTTTTATTTATTTCTGAGATCGCGAGGTCATTAAACGATATTTGACCATTGTAATTCAGGAAAAGATCTGTCTTCAACCTTTGGTTCCTCCAAATAAGGTGAAAATCAGCGAAAGTTGGTGGTACGTGCCTTGCCGGAGTGTCATTGCCATTTTCGTCCTCTTCCGTTCCTTCAGTTAAAGTGAGATTTGATACTATGGAGAAATTATCTGAAAGAAATGCCTCCAAACCAAATTCGAAGCCATACACATATGCATTGGAAGCATTCTGAATGGCTTGTACATTACTTAATTCCCCATTATAAATGATTTCTTCTTCCCCGTTAAACAGATAATCTCTTCGAACCAGAGCATCTACCAGGTAGGTATAATAAGCCGCACCTTTTAGTACTACTTTATCTTTAAAATTCTTATGTACTCCAAATTCCGCGTTGTAGGCATATTCCGGTTTCAGATATGGATTTGGTACTACCACGGATCCTGGTTCAGAATCAAATACCTTACCTATATCATCAATATTTGGAGCTCTAAAGCCAGTTGCTCCGTTAAGTGTGAACTGTAAATCTGCTTTAGGAAACCAACTAAATCCTATGTTTCCGGTCAAGGCTCCATTATTCAAATCTGAATTATCAAAAGGAAAAGGATAGAAAGTTGTATCAAAATCTGCATTAATCCAGACATGGCTATAGCGAATCCCCGCCAACCAGGTGAAATTTGGTTTAGCTTTCAATTCGCTACTCACATAAGCTGCCAGGGTCTGCCAGGTTGAACCATCCGGATACCTGGACTGGGCGGCTTCTACAAATCCGGTTTCAATATTGGTTTGTAGCCCTTCAGATCCTACTTTATTAAAAATATATTCAGCTCCATAATACAGTCTTAAATTTCCAATTTTTTTGTTTTCAAAATCAACATTTAAGGAAAGTGCATCTATATTTTCTTTTGTTGTATAGCGTATAGAATCCTGAAATTGTCTGTCATTTCTGCTTTCCTTAAAATTTTGGAATGCCGTTGTAATTCTTAATCCATCATAAAACCTGCCCCGGCCTTTATTATAAATTTGCATATTCCCCATAAACCACTTTTGTGGACCGTAAAACCATTCTGCGGAACGCAATCCGGTTTCACTGCTGTTTGGTCTTATTAACCTGTCGTATCTGGAGTAATCAGAAGTACTGGAAAAAAACAATCCTAAATCATAACTCCAATTATTATTTGGTCTATGAGATATCTTTTGCATAAGATTAATCTGATCATATCCTGTTGGGATTTGAATACGGGGATTTTCATTTTCAACCAATACATCAGTCCCATTCAACCGTTTTACATATTCATTTCTGAGATAAGAATCCGGACCATGTTGGCCCATTTTCAAATCATTAAAATTATTATATGAAGCACTGGTTAAAAAAGCCCATTTATTTGATCCCAGGTTTATTGCGAAATGCCCTGTATTTTCATCATTCGCCGAAGCATATCGATAGTTCAAATTTCCTGTAATATTTAAACTATCAGTGGTTGAAAATTGGGGCTTATTGGTAATGAAATTCATTACTCCGCCAATGGCATCACTTCCGTATATTACAGAACCAGGTCCGAAAACCACCTCAGTATTCTTAATGGTAAAAGGGTCTATAGATATTATGTTCTGAATATTTCCACCCCTAAAAATGGCATTATTCATTCGTACCCCATCCACTGATAATACAAGTCGATTTGTTGCAAAACCCCTGATAATAGGGCTTCCACCGCCCAACTGACTTTTCTGGACAAAAATTTTACCGCTGTTTTGTAAAAGATCTGCTGAAGTCTGTGGATTTGTAAATGCTATTGCCTGCGCGTTAATGGAAACTATTTTTTGCGGTATGTCTTTTTTTTGCTGTTCCCATTTAGAAATTGACATCACGACCTCATCCAGCTGTTCACGTTTTAAACTAAGATAAACTTTCCCCTCCCTTTTTATAAGTAGCTGCTTGGTGGATCTTTTGGTCTGATAACTAAGATGCCTTAACGTAATACGTTCATTATTGTTAAAAACAGATATATCACATTTTCCATCAAAATCGGACAGAGTAGTCTTTGACTTATCATTATTGTAAAGAACTGCATTAATCACTGGTTCCTGTGTTTCCACATCAAGAATCGTTATTTCCTGACCAGAAATAACGTTAATAAAAAGAAGTAAAATAAGAAATATTCCCCTTTGCATTTTAGCTAAAAACTTCATTCAAAATAGCGAGTGATCTGGGCTTTTTAAATCCGTGCAAATGTACTTCAAAATAGAGTACAAGGGATTGTAATAGTTCTTGCCTGGTTTTTTTGCCCATCCTGACCTTATGAATCTCATCAAAATTTATGCCTAAAAATACCTTGAAGAGATCAAGGGCTTCCTCTTTTAGAATTGGATTTATGCCTGGAAATTCAATAAACGCGCCTTCCACCAAATCGAAATACGGGTAATCCATTTTTCCGGTGTCTGGATAAAACCCCAAATATTTTGATAATCCCAATAGAAAAAACAAATGAAAATTACTTATACTATCATGTGTGTCCAGCCATTGAAGTGAAGCTTCCAGAAAATTGAATAAGTCTTTGTTTTGCTCTTCTTCAAAAATGCTGTTGACCAGCATCTCTGCCAAAAATAAGATCATTGCATTTTTAGCAATGTCTGTATGAACAGTTTGGTACAGATAATTGACTTTAGCATCAATAAGTCGTTCCAGGGTGCCCTTGTTTTTGTGGTTCACAACTATTTCCAGTTGCGTTAAGGGTTGAAAGTAGGCGGTTTTTAATTTGCCTTTTTTGGAGGCTAAAATTCCCTTAAGAAGATACGATTTTAATCCATCTGAGTAGGTAAATGCTTTAACTATTAAACTTGTATCTCCATACTTTAAAGAAGATAGAATTAAAGCTTTAGTAGTAATTTGCATCTATTGCGCTTAGAATAAAGCAAAGATAGGTTGAATTAGCAATAAAATAAGATTGGCAATAACGGGAGCTACATCTTTCGCAAAATTTAATGCTCAGTTCCCGTTATTGCCAACCGCCTAATTATTATTTAGATCACACCTTGTGCGAGCATGGCGTCTGCAACCTTAACAAAGCCAGCAATATTGGCTCCTTTCACATAATTGCAATATCCGTTATCCTCAATTCCATATTCAATACAGGAATCGTGAATATCTCCCATAATACCTCGTAACCGTTCATCTACTTCCTCTCTCGTCCAGCTAATTCTTAAAGAATTCTGAGACATCTCCAAGCCAGAAGTGGCTACACCCCCGGCATTAGAAGCTTTGCCAGGTGCAAATAAGACTTTTGCATCATGAAAAGCGTGGATTGCCTCAGGAGTAGAGGGCATATTTGCCCCTTCAGCTATACAAAAACAACCGTTAGCAATTAATTCTTTGGCATCATTACCGTCCAATTCATTTTGAGTTGCACATGGCAGGGCAATATCACATTTAACTGACCAAGGGCGTTTGCCTTCATGATAAGTTGCCGATTTATATTTTTTCACATATTCAGATATTCTACCGCGCTTATTATTTTTGAGATCCATAATGAAAGCCAATTTTTCATTATCAATCCCATCCTTGTCATAAATATATCCACCCGAATCAGATAATGTTAAAACTTTTCCCCCTAATTGTAAAATCTTTTCTGCCGCATATTGAGCAACATTTCCAGATCCTGAAACAACAACCGTTTTTCCTTTAATTTCCTCATTCTTTGTCTTTAACATACTTTGAGCAAAATATACAGTACCATATCCGGTTGCCTCAGGGCGAATTTTTGATCCACCCCATGATAATCCCTTGCCTGTAAGAACACCGGTAAATTCATTTCTGATCTTCTTATACATCCCAAACAGGAAACCAATTTCCCTTGCTCCCACTCCAATATCCCCGGCGGGAACATCTGTGTTAGGTCCTATATGCCTGCATAATTCTGTCATAAAAGCATGGCAAAACCGCATAACTTCATCGTCAGATTTTCCTTTAGGGTCAAAATCCGAACCTCCCTTTCCTCCTCCCATTGGAAGGGTAGTTAAACTATTTTTGAACACCTGTTCAAAAGCCAGAAATTTAAGAATACTCGCATTAACTGATGGGTGAAAACGAAGTCCTCCTTTATAAGGACCTATTGCCGAGTTCATTTGTATGCGATATCCTCGGTTTACATGTATCTCGCCATCATCATCTACCCAAGAAACTCTAAAGGAAATCAAACGCTCCGGTTCGACCATTCTTAACAAGATGTTTTTACCGTAATAGATTTCATGTTGGATGATGTAAGGAATTACAGTGTCTGCTACTTCCTGTACAGCTTGAATGAACTCCGGTTCATGACCATTTCGGGTCCTAACCTCATCCATAAATGCTTCGATAGTTGTGTTCATATTATAATTGATTAGCTAAAGTTTTTATTGAATTAATAATTCAAGCGCAAAATTATATCTTTTCTATAATTTAAAACAGCTTTTTTTTAAAATATGATAAAATTTATCCAATAGCCTGTTCCAGATCAGAAATAAGATCCTGGACATCTTCAATTCCTACACTAAGTCTAATAAGTGAATCAACAACCCCGCTTTTTTCCCGTTCATTTTTAGGAATACTGGCATGAGTCATACTTGCCGGATGACCCGCTAAACTCTCAACTCCTCCTAATGATTCTGCAAGTGTGAAAACCTTTAGCTTTTCGACTATGGAAATAGCATCCTTTAAACTGCTCCCTTTGGGTACAAAAGATATCATTCCGCCATATGCTTTCATTTGTTTTTTGGCAATTTCATGATTGGGATGATCCTTAAGGCCAGGCCAATATACTTTTTCAATTTTAGGATGTTCAAGCAAGAATTCGGCAATCTGTTTCCCATTTTCACAATGCCTCTGCATTCTTACATGCAATGTTTTAATTCCTCGAAGCACTAAAAAACTATCCATAGGACCACATATGGCACCACTGGCATTCTGAATGAAATATAATTTCTCCGCCAATGCAGCATCCTTCACCACTAAAGCTCCCACAACCACGTCGCTATGCCCGCCAAGATACTTAGTAGCAGAATGCATAACTATGTCTGCTCCCAATTCCAGCGGTTGCTGCAAATACGGTGTTGCGAAAGTGTTATCTACTGCCATAAGCAACTTATTACTTTTAGCCAATTCAGAAACAGCCTTAAGGTCAATAACATTCATCATTGGATTTGTTGGAGTCTCAACCCAAATTAGTTTTGTATTTGAATTTATTAATGCAGCAATCTTGGATACTTCCTGCATACCTATGAAGTGAAATTTGATTCCATACTTTTCAAAGATCTGTCGGAAAAGACGATAGCTTCCGCCGTAAAGATCATTAGTTGAAATCACTTCATCTCCTGGCCCTAGCAGTTTAATAACTGCATCCATAGCTGCTAATCCACTGGCGAATGCCAATCCGAAATTTCCATTTTCAATACTGGCAAGTGCATTTTCCAATGCAGTTCTTGTTGGGTTGGCACTGCGGGAATATTCATAGCCTTTATGCTCGCCCGGGCTAGTTTGAGCATAAGTGGATGTCTGATAAATAGGGGGCATTACAGCACCATAAGCCTTGTCTGGCTTTTGTCCGCCATGAATTACTTTGCTATTAAATCTCAATTCTTTTTCACTCATATTATAAATTTATGTTCACAAATGTATTGTTATCTTTTGGAGAAACCAATGAATCCTTAGTTTTGCAATAGATCCAAATTCAACTCAATGAAGCGCAATATAACCTACCTTTTTTTTCTAGCCCTAATTGTTAGCTGTCAGGACAGCGGTAATATTACATTTGAAGCATTAACTCTGGCAAATACTAAATGTCAGGAGTGTCCGGAAGTTTCCATTGAAGTGCCAAATGCATTGGGTAATAACAAACTGGCCAAATCTATTAATCGCGCTTTGCAGGAAGAAGTTATTTCCAAATTAACTTTTGACGATGAAATTAATGCCGAAACCATTCAGGAGGCCATTGAGTCATTTACAAATGGATATTTTGAATTAAAAAAGATCTATCCTGATGAAACTATTGGATGGCAGGCAAAAATTAATGGAATGATTACCTATGAAGATAATGAACTCCTTACTATTGAACTACAGTCTTATTTGTTTACCGGTGGAGCTCATGGATATGGTTCAACAAATTTTTTAAACTTTAGCAAAAAAAGAGGCAAGGAAATGGATGACTGGGAGTTATTTAAAGATAAAGAAGGGTTTGAGCAGTATGCGGAAACCCAATTTAGATTACAACACAATATCCCGGTAAATAAGCCTATCAACAGTACAGGCTTTATGTTTGAGAAAGATCATTTTTATTTACCGGAAAATATTGGTTTTACTGAGAAAGGGATCAAGCTATTGTACAATCAATATGAAGTGGCTTCTTATGCCGATGGCCCTATAGAACTGACACTTCCATATAAGGATATCCAAAAATTTTTATCCGGGAACATCAAAACCTAAAACGCCTCTTCTTTTAAGAGAATTTTTTCCAAAGAAAGTATTACTCCAAGGTGTAAGCCTTCATGATATAGATTAAACGCCAAAGCGTCTTCAACATTACGCAATGTAACTTTGGTACTGGTCTTATATTCATTGTACTCCTTGAATACGCCATTTTCATAGTCCTCCTGAGCCCATTCAGCCGTAGAAAGCAAAAAACCGGCAATATGATCTATTTCTTCATCTGTGGGAATTGAATCCGGCAAAGTGCCCTTTCTGAATTTTTGAACTAGAGAATCGTCAATGCGCGAAGGGAGATTACTAAATTTGTACATAAGTATTTGTTGGGTCGCAACTACATGAGCTATATTCCACCAAATATTATTGCGATAACCTTCCGGAATTTCAAATAGAAGTTCAGGAGTAGTTCGTTTTAATATTTTGTATAGTATCTTCCTGTTTTTAATTGTGATATCAAATATTTTTTCCAATGCGTGCTTTTTTTACGATTAGTAACAAGGTGTTCTCAAATAATAAAAATAGCGTATTCATTTAAAAATAATTGACAGTAGTTGTTATAATTTTGAATTCGATAAAAAATAGTCATGAAGAAAATTTATTACTTAAGTACTTGTGATACCTGCAAGCGTATTTTAAATGAACTAAAACCTCTTGGCGATATGGAGCTTCAGGATATAAAATCAGATCCAATTACTCCTCAGCAATTGAAAGAAATGCGAAGTTTATCAGGTAGTTATGAAGCCTTATTTAGCAAAAGGGCACGCCTATTTAGTGAACGCCAATTAAAAGACAAGCAGCTTGAAGATAAGGACTATGAGGCATTGATATTGGAACATTACACCTTCTTAAAAAGACCTGTTATTTTGGTTAACAATCAAATATTTATTGGGAATAGCAAAAAGGTAGTTGCTGCTGCCAAAGAAACTATACATACTTGAGCAAGCGAACTCTCGCCATATTAGCCGCCCTGGGCGCCACAACAATTTATGGATTAAACCATACTATTGCCAAAGGGGTGATGCCTACTTATATTACGCCTTTCGGTTTTATAATGCTTAGGGTATTGGGAGCCTCCATTTTGTTTTGGAGTATTTCCTCTTTGGGGCCAAAAGAAAAAATTGAACGGAAGGACTGGGGTCGGGTAATGCTGTGTTCACTCTTTGGCATGGCGATTAATATGCTGGCATTTTTTAAAGGTTTGGATTTATCCACTCCTATAAACAGTGCGGTTCTTGTAACTACCACCCCGATCATAGTGGTGGTTTTATCTTTTTTTTTAATTAAAGAAAAAATTAGAGCGCTAAAAATAGTCGGTATAGTGATTGGTCTTGCAGGAGCCCTTTTTCTTGTTCTCTACGGTAATGAAATTAGGCAAGACGCATCAAATATTCCTTTAGGCAATACCCTCTTTTTGCTGAATTCTTTATTTTTTGGGCTATATCTCATTCTTGTAAAAAAGTTGCTTGAAAAATACCATCCCATTACTCTTTTAAAGTGGATGTTCCTGATTGGCATCTTTTATAATTTACCAGTTGCTCTTCCAGAATTTTTAGAAGTTTCATGGTCAACCCTGCCATTTGAAGCAATATGGAAAATGGCATTTGTGGTGATAGGGACAACTTTTTGCGCTTATTTGTTTAATGTATTTGCCTTAACTCAATTAAAAGCATCTACAGTAAGTGCCTTCGTATATGTTCAACCAGTAATTGGGATTCTTTTTGCCGTACTAAGTGGCAGAGACAAACTCACCACCGTTAAAATAGCTGCAGCATGTTTGGTTTTGTTAGGAGTTTATCTTGTAAGTAAAAAACCAAAGCCAGGGAAAATCACCAATTAAGTAGTTGTATCCTTTGTATTTATAGGATATTCATACCGAGCTTATTTTTTCTTTAATTCTTTAATCTTTTTTAATCCGGAATGACCATAACTCAGAGGCATAATATTATGATGAGTAGATTATATAAAATGCTTTTTAACATTCAAATGACTCCTTAGAATTTCACAATCCATTAGAAATAAAAATATATTGCTTTACAATGGATGCATAAGAGTCTTAAAAATAAATGGTTTGATATCCCCGGGCTTGCGTTGACTAAGAATTTATACCTATTTTTAAAATCACAAAATTAAACTATGTCTAAGAAACCCGCATTTATCAAAGAGCTTTCTTTACCTGTCATTGCAGCGCCCATGTTTCTCATCTCTGGTCCTCAATTGGTTCTTGAATGTTGCAAAAATGGAATTATTGGAACTTTTCCTGCCCTTAACCAACGGACCAGTGAAGGATTTGAAGAATGGCTAATTCAAATAAAATCCGAATTAGACTCTTTTGAAGAAAAAACAGGAGCTAAAGCAGCACCATTTGGTGTAAATCTTATTGTTCATCCTACAAATCCAAGATTGGAAGCTGATCTGAAATTATGCATTAAACATAAAGTTCCTATCATTATTACCTCTTTGGGCGCAGTATCGCAGGTAGTTGATGCCGTACACAGCTACGGAGGGCTGGTTTTTCATGATATAATTAAAAAAAGGCATGCAGAAAAGGCAGCAGCAGCCGGGGTAGATGGACTAATATTAGTTGCTGCGGGGGCAGGGGGTCATGCAGGCACGATTAATCCGATGACACTTGTGGCAGAGATTAAAAAGTTTTACCATAAAACCATTATCCTTTCTGGTTGTATAAGTACCGGCAGGGATATTGCATCTGCTTTACAAATGGGCGCAGATTTGGCTTATATGGGTACTCGATTTATTAACACTCTTGAAAGTAAAGCGCCTGAGGAATACCGGCAGATGATCATTAAGGCAGGGGCCAGTGATATAAGGTACACCGCGGCCATATCGGGAGTGCACGCTAATTTTCTTGGAGCCAGTCTTACTGCAGCAGGAATTACAGAAGAAGATTTAAAAAAGGATGTTAAAATTGACTTTGGAAAGGAATTAGATACAGAGGCAAAAGCTTGGAAGACCATTTGGTCTGCAGGTCAGGGAGTAGCTACCGTAGAAAATGTGCTTAGTGTTGCAGAGCTTGTAAAAAATCTTAAATCTGAATTTAAAGCAGCGATTGAAGAACAAATTGCCTCATTGGAAATTTATCCAAAATGATACTTAAGTAATTTGCAGATTTGTATGTTAAAAGAAATATTGGCTTGTAGTAATTCTGAGATATGCCTCTGATTGAATCTAATTACAATCCTCCTCTCCCGTTTAAAAGTGGTCATATCTCTACTATTTATTCCGGCTTGATTAGAAAGGTTTCTAACTTTAGCCAGCAAAGGGAGCGTCTGGAACTTAAGGATGGAGACTTTATAGACCTTGACTGGAGCTTTTCCGCTACGCCTAGTAATGTTGTGGTTATTCTTTTACATGGGCTTGAAGGACATGGGCAACGCCCCTACATAACAGGAAGCGCAAAGCATTTTAATACTAATGGAGTAGATAGTTGTGCCGTTAATTTCAGAGGATGCAGCGGAGAAACCAACCGTCTATTCAGATCCTATCATTCCGGAGCCACAGAAGATCTCAACGCCGTAATACAACATATCCTTTCTACGCGGAAATATAGTAGTATTTATATCAAAGGATTCAGCCTTGGAGGAAATCTGACACTAAAATATCTTGGAGAAGGGCCTGTGCCAAATCAAATAAAAGGGGCTGTAACCGTATCCGTTC
>NZ_JBATKE010000116.1:0-42923 GCF_049669105.1 Eudoraea sp. | reverse complement strand
GACCATGCTGCCGAACAACTTAAAAAAGGATTATTATAATGGATAGAAGAGTAGCATTAAAAAATATGGGGTTGGCGCTGGGATATACTGTGGCCACTCCTACACTATTAAGCCTTGTTCAGGGATGTAAAAATGCAGAAACAGTTAACTGGACTCCTGACTTTTTTACCAAAGAACAGGGCAACGTACTTCATAAACTAGTTGATATCATCCTTCCGAAAACGGACACGCCTTCTGCCTCGGAAGTTAATGTGCATATTTTCATAGATCGTTTTATTAACGAGATCATGGAAGATGTAGAACAAAGCATAACAAAATTATCTTTTGAAAAATTTATTGCTAAAGCCCTTAAAGATTCAGGGAAAGACGAAGCGAATGATTTAACTTCTGAAGACCTGGAACCCGTCTTGGCAGAAGCTCTTCAATTAAGTGAGGAAGAGGAGATCTTGAATGAGGAACTGGTTATTAAAAATCCCTCAGCCATGATTAAAGGGGAAAATGATGCGGTAGCAGATGAACCAGTTAGCTATAACTTTGCAAAGAATCTCCGCGATATGACAATTTGGGGCTACAAAACTTCAGAATATGTTGGAGAGGAAGTGCTCGCATACCTGCCGGTTCCCGGAGAATATATCGGTTGTGGTGATCTTAATGAACTCACAGGGGGCAAAGATTGGTCCCTATAACTAATTTAATTGAAAAGAAGAAGTTTTATAACTAAATCAGCTTGCGCTGCAAGCACCTTGTCCCTGACTGGGTTTTCTGCCTTAGGCTCTATTTCTAAAACACCTTTAAAGCATTCCTTTCATCTGAAATATGCACCTCATCTTGGTATGTTTAAACATAGTGCTGGTGAAGACCCAATAGCTCAACTTAATTTCATCGCAGACCAGGGCTTTACGGCTTTTGAGGACAATGGAATGATGGAGCGTTCGGTTACTTTACAGGAAGAAATGGCAAAGACCATGGCAGCCCGGAGCATTGAAATGGGTGTTTTTGTAGCGCATAAAATCTATTGGACTGAACCAAATCTGGCATCCGGAGAAACGGAGAAACGGGAAGAGTTTTTAGACTATATAAAGAAAGCCATTAGTGTAGCCAAGCGTGTAAACGCGAAATGGATGACTGTTGTGCCCGGACATTTAGACTTAGGCTTATCTATGGGATACCAAACCGCTCATGTTATTGAATCCCTGAAACAAGCCAGTGCCTTATTAGAACCACATAATTTAACTATGGTACTTGAACCCCTGAACTTCCGAAACCATCCCGGATTATTTCTTACAGGTTCTTCTCAGGCCTATGAAATTTGTAAGGCGGTTAATTCTCCTTCGTGCAAAATACTTTTTGATATTTATCATCAACAAATCCAGGAAGGTAACCTAATTCCTAATATTGAGGCCTGCTGGGATGAAATTGCGTATTTTCAAATTGGGGATAACCCTGGAAGAAATGAACCTACCACGGGTGAAATAAATTATAAAAATGTTTTTAAGTTCATTCATGCAAAAGGGTATAATGGGGTTATGGGGATGGAACACGGAAATTCCCGACCAGATCAAGAAGGTGAACTAGCTGTAATAAATGCCTATAAAACGGTGGATGCTTTTATTTAATCTTTCCTGCTTTTTTTGTTATTTCTATTAATTGTACTGCTGGAGTAAGTCTCTTTATAAAACGAATATGTGAATTGATTGTTTTTAGGGAATCAAATTGCTGATTTTAACATTTTTTATATGTTTTTTTTACAATTTGGTAATCTGAATATGATTTTGATGCGTATATCATATTGTTGAAAGTTTTATTTTTTCCCTAGCAATGGACAATTATTTTATCCTTTTATTGATTTACACAGCATTGATTATTGTTTCGTACAACGTTGTGAGACCTATTTTCAAAAAATAGAACAAAAGCCCTATTAAGATATTATTACTTAGGCTTAGAAGGGCGACTTACCCCAAAAAACAACTATTATTTATTAACTAGAGTATTGTTTCAGATCTATTGATATGGCTCTTATGCACTTTTCATATTGATATTCTGATTATTCTATATTCTTTAGTTCAGAAGTAATTTTATATACCTGGTAAATCCCGTTAAGCCCAAAATATAAAACATAAAAAACACCTGCTGATAGGTCCTTGAAATGGGGTAGACCTACCCGAGGTGTCTTTTAAACAATAAACACTATTACACTATAACTGAAACGATATAGTATAGTCAGCCAATTGCATTTCAGTATAGGTTACGTTCATGAACCGCACATCAGACAATCATCATCTGCTAGTCCTTCTTTGGAACGGGCGATCAATTCTTTCATTTCAGCTGCTGACATTGGTTTTACATCTGTTTCCTGTTGCTGAACAGGTGTGGTTTCAACCGGTAATGCCACGGCGGCTTCTGGCGATGCAGCCGCAACCTCCGCCTCTGCAGCTACGCTAATTGGGATCTCTTTTTTCTTTGTATTATCAAGAGTAAACTTAATAGCATCTACCGCAGCCTTTGTGCGCAGGTAATACATTCCTGTTTTAAGGCCACTCTTCCAGGCATAAAAATGCATAGAAGTAAGTTTTCCATAATTGGCATTCTCCATAAAGAGGTTTAGAGATTGGCTTTGGTCTATGAAATAGCCACGTTGCCTGGACATATCAATAATGTCTTTCATACTTAGTTCCCAAACGGTTTTATAAAGCTCTTTAATATCCTCCGGAATATTATCAATATGTTGAATGGAACCGTTGGCACGCATCAAGTCCTGTTTGAGATTTTCATTCCATAATCCTAGTTTAACAAGGTCTTCTAAAAGATGTTTATTAACGACAATAAATTCGCCCGAAAGTACTCTTCGGGTATAAATATTAGACGTATAGGGTTCAAAACACTCATTATTCCCTAAGATCTGTGAAGTAGAAGCAGTAGGCATTGGAGCAACTAAAAGTGAATTGCGCACACCGTGCTTTTCTATTTTCTTTCTCAATTTGTCCCAATCCCATCTGCCGGATAATTCTTCGTCCTGAATACCCCAAAGATTGTGTTGAAACTGACCCTGGGAAATAGGTGATCCGGCGTAGGTTGAATAAGATCCCTCTTCTATTGCCTGTTCCATTGAAGCAGTAACGGCGGCATAGTAAAGAGTTTCAAAAATATCCTGATTGAGTTGCTTGGCTTCATCACTTGTAAAAGGTAATCGTAACATTATAAAAGCGTCTGCTAATCCTTGTACACCTAAACCTATAGGCCGGTGTCGCATATTTGAATTTCTGGCCTCTTCTACCGGATAATAGTTTCGATCAATTACTCTATTGAGGTTTTTGGTGACTCGTTTCGTAACTTTAAAGAGTTCCTTATGGTCAAACTCTCCATTTTTTATAAACATTGGTAATGCAATAGACGCCAGGTTACAAACCGCAACTTCATCAGGGGAAGTGTATTCCAATATTTCTGTGCACAAATTGGAAGAGCGGATGGTACCTAAATTCTTTTGATTGCTCTTCCTGTTCGCTGCATCCTTATACAGCATATAAGGGGTTCCTGTCTCTATCTGTGATTCCAGGATTTTTTCCCATAATTCCCTTGCTCTAATTGTTTTTCTGCCTTTTCCTGCCGCTTCATAACCAGTGTATAATGTTTCAAATTCCTCACTGTGATGGGTAAATAAACCAGGGCATTCATTCGGACACATTAATGTCCATTCCGCATCGGCTTCTACTCTTTTCATAAAAAGATCGGGGATCCACATCGCATAGAAAAGGTCTCTTGCCCTCATTTCTTCTTTCCCATGATTCTTTTTAAGGTCTAAAAAATCAAAAATATCTGCATGCCATGGTTCAACATATATTGCAAAACTCCCTTTGCGCTTTCCACCTCCCTGGTCAACATAACGAGCCGTATCGTTAAATACTTGCAACATGGGTACAATTCCATTGGATGTGCCATTTGTCCCAGCAATATAAGATCCTGTTGCTCGTACATTGTGTATTGATAATCCTATACCACCTGCAGACTGAGAAATTTTGGCGGTTTGCTTTAGTGTATCGTAAATACCATCTATGCTGTCATCTTTCATAGCCAGTAAGAAACATGAAGACATTTGTGGCTTAGGAGTACCTGAATTAAATAATGTAGGAGTAGCATGTGTAAAGTACTTCTTGGACATGAGCTCATAAGTCTCTATTGCAGATTCCAAATCATCAAGATGAATCCCAACGGCAACACGCATTAACATATGCTGGGGCCTTTCGGCTATTTTCCCATTTAATTTTAAGAGGTAAGAGCGTTCCAAGGTTTTAAAGCCAAAATAATCATACCCAAAATCCCTGTTATAAATTATAGTAGAATCCAGCTCATCCGCATTTTCAGATATAACCTTAAAGACCTCATCAGATAATAATGGGGCTTTTTTTCCGGTTCTAGGATTTACATATTCATATAAATCCTTCATTGTTTCATAAAAAGACTTTTTTGTGTTCTTATGTAAGTTAGAGACAGAAATTCGCGCAGCCAATTTGGCATAATCCGGGTGTGCAGTAGTCAATGTGGCTGCAATTTCAGCTGCCAGATTATCCAGCTCGGATGTAGTTACACCATCATAAAGACCTTCAATTACCCTCATGGCAACTTTTACAGGATCTACCAGGTCGTTTAGACCATAACAAAGCTTGCGTACTCTGGCCGTGATCTTATCGAACATCATCGGCTCTTTTCTTCCATCTCTTTTTACTACATACATGTGGTTCTAATTGTTTTAAGTGCTATACTGGTTATTGAAAAGCTTATATAAGCGAAATACTCTAATTAAATGAACTAACAACCCCTATAGAAATAAGGTATAATACGTTATTCTATACTTTAGAAATCTGCGTCGAAACTGATTTTTTGCGCATCTACGTCTTTGTCTTTGTTAAGGACACCTGCTTTTTGGTATTCGGACACACGTTTCTCAAAGAAATTGGTTTTTCCCTGCAGAGAAATCATGTCCATAAAATCAAACGGATTTGTAGCGTTGTAAACCTTATCACATTCCAATTCAACCAATAATCTATCGGTAACAAATTCCAGATACTGCGTCATGAGTTTTGCATTCATGCCAATTAGGCTTACTGGTAGTGATTCAGTAATAAATTCCCGTTCAATATTCAAGGCATCTACAAGTATTTCTGTGATTCGTTTTTTTGGAACCTTATTAACCAGGTGTTTATTGTGGAGATGTACGGCATAATCACAATGCATTCCCTCATCTCTTGATATTAGTTCGTTAGAGAACGTAAGACCCGGCATTAACCCTCTCTTTTTCAACCAAAATATAGAACAAAAAGCCCCGGAAAAAAAGATCCCTTCAACCGCCGCAAAAGCAATTAACCTCTCTGCAAAACTTGGAGAATCAATCCATTTTAAAGCCCAATCAGCCTTTTTCTTGATGGCCGGAAAATTTTCAATTGCTTTGAACAAAATTCCCTTTTCCTTTTCATCTTTAACATAAGTATCTATTAATAAAGAATAGGTTTCAGAATGAATGTTTTCCATCATAATCTGAAAACCATAAAAGAATTTAGCTTCCGAATACTGAACTTCGTTCACAAAATTCTCCGCAAGATTTTCATTTACTATTCCGTCTGAAGCTGCAAAAAACGCCAGGATATGCTTAACGAAATACTTCTCATCATCACTAAGTTTATTATTCCAATCTGTTAAGTCTTCATGAAGATCTATTTCCTCGGCAGTCCAAAAACAAGCCTCACATTTTTTGTACCATTCCCATAAATCATGATGTTGTATGGGAAATATCACAAATCGATCGTCGTTTTCCTGTAAAATAGGCTCAAAGGCTGCAGTCATTTCTTTTCTTTTAATAGTGTTAATGTAGGATAGATTTTCCTAAGTGTTGGGGCTAACAAAGATTCAAAAATGTTATCAGATTTTAAAGGAGGTTTTATTAAATACTACCCAAAGTTTTTAACACCGTATGTTGAAATCTAGGTTCGCCAGTGATGTTTGCTGCCTTTTTAGAAAAGTAAATTTTTGTATAAAATTATGTCATAATGATGTGATAAAAATTAAACCAAAAAGTATAAAAAAACATACTTCTTGGTTTATTAAAGAAAGTAAAATCAAGCTTTACTTATTTAAACCCCTGCTCCCGGGCTAACTTGTACTAGAAATCCGTTTTTAATTTTCTGATATTGACATTCCGATATGTTATGATTCAATTTTGCATATCATAAATCTCAAAATTGTTGATTTCAATGACCCCTTCCATAGGGAATTGTTCTTCATCGCGTTTATTTACTTCGGTGTCTCCATTTACTCCTGAGCCTTTAAAGAACACAACAATTTTATGGTCAGATGCCTCTTTTAAAGTTATACTTCCCTTATATAGCATTTTTATATCTTGCATTGAAGCTTTTTTTTTAGGCAATAATATTTCTAATTTACCTTTGGTTTTACTATTACTTGCTTCTTCGGTAGAGAGCGATTCAATAATGCTATTTATAGTAAAAGGGAACTTATCCAGAAGCCCGGGTGCATACATGTTTACTAATACCGACCTATTGTTATTATCCAGGATCTTGAACTGTAGTCCATCTTTTAAAAAGACCACGGAGGTACTGTTTTTGGCATTAAACTCAGTAATTAAAAATTGTGTGTCGCCAATAACGGCTTCCACTTTACCATTTAAAACATTTGAATAGGTTTCAATTTTGCTATCATTAGCTTTATCCATATTGTATTTTGTCTCTCCCTTGCATGAAATTAATGCAGTGACAAACATGGCGATAACTGTAGCTATCATAGCTAAAAACACCAGGTTACTAGCTTTTATTCTTTGAGGTGTCATTTTGTTATTTTGTTAGTTAATAAGGTGATTTACTGAAAATCCATTTGGCATCATCCGGTATATCATTAACCACTGTGATTTTTTCTTCCTTATAATAGGAATGCTTATTGTTTTCTCCGTCTCCCCAGTCTACAAAAATACGAGGGCCCTCAAATTCACTTTTTACCAAGTTCCATCCAGGTTTTAATTGCACATCGTATCCGGTGGTTATATCAAAGTCTTTACCTTCCCCATATCTGTTTTCCTTAACACACCTACCATTAGCCGAAGTTTCTTCACTGGCATAGAACCATTCCAGTCGATATCCAGGAATATCATGATAATGATACTGCAATGGATTCCATCCCTCAATGAGCTCAATAGCCGACGCCATGTAAAGTCGACCAATAAGCTGATCATCTATCTCTATACTGATGTAACCAAGCATAACACCAGTATTAGAATTGCTATAGTCAATCTTGCCCTTACCCCCAAAATAGCCGCAACCCAACCATCTGTCATCTTTTATGCTGGAATGCGTTACAACTTTAACCGGTAGTTGTATGTCAAAACTTCCATCGGCTTTTACGATACCAATCTTTTGTTTATTTCCAGGATCATTTTGGTCACGAGTTAAACCTGTCATTACAATATCTGCTTCCCCAAAGGACCAATTAGCTAATTTTTTTATGTTGCTTTTACTTGTGATGTATTTATTGAAATCATTTTTTGGATTATTTGGTTGCTGGTTCTTTTTCTGATTTTCAGCCGTTCTTTTATCCCTGTCTATTTTAGCTTGTGCTTCGAATGCTTTAGTCTGCTCTGCTATTTTTTTCATCTGGGGAGTATTCACAATACTATCGTATTGCCGCTGGGCTTCCATGCCATTTTTCTGTATCTCTTCCATCATTTTTTTCTGTTCCGGGGTTTGGCCCTTACAACCCACACTGATTATTAAAAAGAGTAATCCTAAATAGAAATATGTTCTCATCTTACTGTGTTTTTAAAATTAATTCTCCTTTTTTATTGGAAATCACTTTCGCCATGGTCTTACCGAGCTCCAGACGATCTCCTGGAACAAAATGCTCTTGGAAAACAAAGCTGTCCCGTGGAAAAAATCGCCTGTTGGTATATATGGTAATAATGGCTCCCTTACCCAGCATCACATTTTTTTCCTTCAGGGTATAACTACCCTCCAAAAGACCGATATAGAATTTGGCGTCAGCATATTTTGTATAAACCTCTTTCTGTTTCATTTTTTGAAAAGTATTAAAGAGTTCTATATGCGTTATTTTTTCTGAATCTCCATTGACCACCAATACCACTTTGGTTTCTGTTGTAGTCAGGGATTGGGCACTGCCTAAAAATATACTCGCCATAAAAAACACCACTACCCTGGGTATTGACTTCATTGATTGCTGTTTATGGGAACAAACGGGATCATTCCCCCAATTCTTCCATTTTTAGTTGGTCTATAAAATGCCAGATTTCCGCAGCCGTTTCGGCGTTCGATTTTACCGATACTCCATAGTACTCCCTGAGCATAAACTTGATCATATATTGCCCAGCGGGCGGACTCAGGTATTCTTCCTTGGCCTTTATTCCTTTGCGTTCCAGAGTTTTTTCATAGCCGTATTCACTGGAATGGTCGCGTTGCAATCCGGCTATCTCCAAATGGTCACGGATCTCGGCCGTTCCTTTTTCGGTGCTGCCGTCAATAAGTTGAACATCCATCCATTTTTCGCCCTTTTCATAGCGTGCATTGGCCGAATACAATCCGGTTAATTTAAAGGGGTCTGTGACAAATCGTTGTAGCTTATAGCCCAAAAGCGCTTTGGGAGGTGACCAGTTTCGCCACGAATCCGCTTCCAAATAAACATCCGAATACTCGCTGGTGCTGACAACCGTACCACTTTTATTCTTAGAACGCTCATGCTTTTTTTCATTTGTGCCCATATTGCAGGCTACGGCAATACTCAGCAGCAATAGGCTAAAAAAAAGGCTTGTGATTGTCTCTCTGTGTTTTTTCATGGTGTTATAATTTCTTGGTAACTCTAGCCACTGCAACCCATAGCTTCCATTTCCTGTCCGATTTTTAGGGTCTGTGGAATGATATATCGCGGCCTAAAAAATTCAATCATATATTTTATAACATGGACCGGTGTATCAGGTGAGCCATCAAAAACCGATAGATCCCCGGCATCCTGTTGTTCCACCCCATCAAAAAATTTACTTATAATATAATATAGCTTTGTAAGAATTGGATGATGTTTGTCACCAATCCATGGGTTGTCACTAACCTCTGTAAATTGGTCAATGGCGGCCCAAAAATCATCGCCTATAGATTTCAATTCCTCGTCGCTAAGTTGTGCCATCTCCTCCGGGCAATACATAATGGTGGTAGAGCTTGCCATGGCCAACGCCTGCATTCCATACGCATCGCATGCTGACATCGAAATATCGCCAATTTTATGCTCATTTACTAGCTTCAAATATGCTTCAACATACAAAACCATAAGTGCTGTGCATTTCAGGTATTTGGTGTCCAGTGCATCCATTAGCTCCGCATTTTCTTCCTTTTTTTTCTCCCATTCGTCCATCCATTCTTGCTGTTCTTCCGTAAGTTCTTCCCCGTTTCCTTCAGCTTGCCCTTCATCCCCGGCATTTTCAAGGGCTGCAGCCGCTTCGATAAGAGCCCTTAGTGGGTTATCCTGGGCCAGGGCCAGACCGTTACAAAACAGGACCAGTAGTACTGCTAACTTAAATGTTGTTTTTTTCATGATTTTGGCTTCAAAGTTTCTTCACCTAAACCAAAACTATTTAATCATTGTGGAACATAATGCCACATATGTAACAATCTATGCAAGAGATGTAACAGGGTATTTAATCTACTATACGCCAGTAGATTGAAGGTATTCCGATGGGGTTTTTTTGTAGGCTTCCTTAAAACACTTTATAAAATAGGAGGGTGTATTAAAGCCTACCTCATAAGCCACCTCATTTATAGAGGCATCAGAGGTCTGCAATATATGAATGGCTTGTTTCAGGCGTTGCGAACGCAAAAATGCGGTAGTACTGAGACCGGTGTAAGCCAATAATTTTCTGTGCAGTTGCATACGGCTCATGCCCAACTCCCGGCAGAAGGCGGCCGCATTGAAAGCTGCATCGGATAAATGCTTGTCGAGTACTTTTTGCATCCGGTTTAAAAATACCTCGTCGGTTGGGGTAATGGCAATATCCTTTGCCCGTAGAACAACCTCCTGGCTATACCGGTTTCGCAGCGCCCTTCTGGTAGCAATAAGGTTCTCTACCCTTTTTTCCAGGATCCGCAGTTTGAACGGTTTTGTAATAAAATCATCAGCCCCGGACCTAAGTCCTTCCAGTTCATTTTCTTCCCCAATATGAGCGGTTAACAAAATAATTGGAATATGACTGGTTCGCTCGTCATTTTTTAAAGTGTTACAAAGTTCAATCCCATCACATAAGGGCATCCGCACATCGGAAATAATGACGTCAGGGACCTGTTCCAAAGCTTTTTCTATCCCCTGCAAGCCATTTTCTGCGGTATGGATCTGATTTTTTTTACCCAATTCAGTGGCAATAAATTGCCTTACATCTGCATTATCCTCCACAATCAGGATAATCGGGAGGTCAGCATTTTGTAAAGGAGCATTATTATTGGTTACCAGCTCCCCGTTTTCAGAAGCAGGAGCATCTAGTTTAGCATGCTGGTTTTCCAGGACCGGGATATTCCGACTTATAAAAAATTCCTTGTTAACAGGAAGACGTACCTTAAATACGATTTCGTCCCCGCTACCTTGTTCAACATCGATTTCACCTCCATACAATTTCACCAATTCTTTTACCAGGGATAGGCCCACCCCGGCGCCCGACGAAAATTCATCTTGCTGATAAAACCTGGAAAACAAATTTTCCATGGGGATGTCCGCAAGGTTGTTGACCGAATTTGCGACAATAATGGATACTGTATTATCCCCATTTTGGGCCTTAAAGTAGCAATCCCCATTTTCAGGGCAATACTTCATGGCATTGGAGAGCAGGTTCATCGTTATTTTTTCAATTACATCCTCGTCATACCAAAGCCCTTCCATTGGTCCAACTTCCGAAGTATAGGTTATTTTCTTTGATTCTGCCTGGTATTCAAAAGATGCGGAAATATTTCTCAAAAACAGGTCTAAATTACCCTGGATCAACTTAAATTTTAGTTTGCCTTCATCTACCTTAGCCAAATCCAATAATTGATCTACAAGTGATAACATCCGGTTAGTATTTCGCCTAATCATTGAAAAATTGGTTAGATCGGAATTTGTTAAACCCCCTTCGCTTAATTTAGATTCTATTGGTCCTGAAATCAAAGTCAGAGGGGTTCGGAATTCGTGTGATATGTCTGTATATAATTTTGATTTAAGCCTATTGAGTTCCTGTAACTTTTTTGTCTCGTCTCCTTTTAGGCGCAAGTTCAATTGCATTCGCCATCGCCATCTGAGATAGAGGATAACGCCATACACCAGGCCTGAAAATAGCAGTCCGTATATAATTTTTGCCCAAATAGTCCAATACCAAGGTTGAGCGATCGTAAAGGAAAAAGAGGTGGGATGCTCATTCCAAACCCCATCATAGTTGCTTGATTTTACTTGAAAAATATAATCATTTGGGGGTAATTGTGCATAACGCACAGTGTTGATATTCCCTGAATATACCCAATCCTCATCATGGTTGACCAATTTATATTGGTACTCATTTTTTTCCGGCAATGAATATTGTAAACTTGTAAAACTAAATGAAAGGGTATTTTGGTTATGCTTCAATCTTGTTCCGGAAAGCAAGGGATTTGATTCTCCCAAGACCTCAAAACCAGTAATCGATGTTTTAGGTAATATCTGATTTTCCCTAATGTCTTCAGGGCGAAACCAATAAAAGCCATCCAATCCCCCAAAATATAATGTGCCGTCATTATCTATATGATATGCCCCGGTATTGAACTCTGTGGCCAAACCATCATAATTGCTGTAATTCACAACCATCGGTACGGTGGACCTATTTTGGTTGGGTGTAAATTTGGTGATCCCTTTATTGCTACTTAACCAAAGATTACCTTGAACATCCGGTAAAATGGCATAAATTACATTGTTGGCTAATCCGTCGTCTGTTGTGTACATATAAAATATTTCCTCGGAAATATCCAATGCGTTCAGTCCACCTCCATTGGTCCCAATCCATAGGATGTCGTTAGGCGAAAAATATAAAGCTTTAATGCTATTCCTTATGTAAGAATTGCCGCTGGAGTCCTGATAAAAGCGTTTAAAAGTATTTGATGTTGGGTTATACCGTGCAACCCCATTTGCCTCCGTGCCGATCCATAAATTGCTCCTTGTATCTTCAGTGATTACTCGAATATTATTGCTGGGGGGTGAGTTAGTGTCTTGAGGGTCGAAAATAAACTTGTTGATTTCTCCCATATTTTTGTCAAATTGTATAAGGCCATTTTCCCTTGTGCCCAGCCAAATATTGTTTTTGCTATCTTTAAAAATGTTCCATATCGTATTGGCAGAGAGCGGTATTTTTGAGGTTGAATTATATTGATGAAAATCCCCTTTTGTATTTCTAAGGATTAGACCATCATCTTGGGTTCCTATCCAAAGATCGTCATCCCCATCAACCAATAAACTCATTATTCTATTTGAAGTAATGCCATTTTTACTCGCTGTACTGGCCGTAAATGTTTGCCAACTATTGTTTTCAGGTTCATATTGTGTAAGACCCTTGCCTGAAGTCCCTATCCAGACAGCACCTTTATTGTCTGTAGTGATCGAACGTACAACATCGATATTGATTCCCTCAGGAGTCTGGTTGTTGGTAAAAGAGTTAAACTTTTCCAGGAATTCATCAAAATAACTTATGCCTCCACCATCTGTTCCAAACCAAAGCGTACCGGAATTATCCTCGTAAATACACAAAATATCATTGTAATGAATGGCCCTTGGGTTATTTTTATCTGCATTGAAATGTGAAATTGAATTTTTCTCAAAATCCAACATATACAATCCTCGGCCATATGTGGCAAGCCATAGTCTCCCCTTTTTATCCAGATGGATATCCAATATATTAAGGTTTTCGGGAAGGGGATCGGTAAACGTCGAAATTGACACCCGTTGTAGTATTTTTTCCGATGCATCCCTAAAATAAAGACCGTCCCCAAAAGTGGAAATCCACAGCTTTCCTTGACTATCAGCTACCATGTCACTAAAATTTTCATCTATTTTATCACCATGGTAATTCTTGAAACTTAAATATGAAAAACTCTGTGATTTTTTATTGAATTCAATGATAAGTCCATTGGTGGCCAAAACAATGTTCCCTTTTTGAGCATCAAAAATGTTATATATGGGTCCGTTGATTTCTTTCTCTGAAAGCACTTTTTTCGGACTGCCTAGTTCAGGATTAAACTGATATAGCCCATTGGAATACGTACCAATCCAATAAACAAGGTCTTTGTCCTGAAATATTACACTAGCATCCTCTATACCGGGGAAAATTTCAAATGTATTTTCTTGGGGATTTAGTTTATACAGCTTTTTGTCTATCGGTATCGTCCAAAGGCCTCCTATTTCATCTTGATATATTTTACCCAAATTACTGTATTTGGTTTTAGTGATATCCAGAAATTTAAAAGGGTAAATATTGAACGCTCTTCCATCATATTTATTAAGACCATCCTGAGTAGCTATCCAAAGATATCCTGTACTGTCTTGAGCAATACTTACTGCACTATTCTGGGACATTCCGTCTTTTACGGATAATTGTCTGAAAGTTACTTGAGATTGGGAAAATATTGTGCCAGTATAAAGCACGCAGAAGAGCACATATAGCAATAAATTCTCAAAAAAAAATTATTTTTTAGGCGTATCATATGTCTTGCTAAAATCTTTCCGTATTTCTACCAAATAAGTTAGAAAAATGATAATGTCAAACCGTACGACTCAATAGATGTTTAAACTTTTAATTACCGCTTGGGTCTGCTGATCTAGGTAGTTCCCCCGAAACCTAAAAATCGAGCAAATTTCATGACCAACATGATTGGTATGGTTATCCAATTAGCAATTACACCTATGGGACTGCATTAAAGCAGTAGTATTTCTATAAAGACATACCCCCTTAGAGTCGTACATAATGGTTTGACAGTTTCATTTGTTCTTTAAAAATTAAAACTGTTATTCTTCTTCAATGAACCTAATATTGATAAACAAATTTATATCAATAAAATAATTAGTTCCAAATATTATTTTTTTAAGGCATTGAAATTACCATTAATTTCAATACTGCCTTTATTTGGATTTTCAAAAACAACATTTATACCCCCTTGTAATATATTATCATCAACTTTGTCGATAGTAATTGCACCATTTTTGGCGAAAAATGGTGATTCCCCAAATTGATTTATATTGGCAAACCCAAAAACCCCGTCAAAATAATTAAGAAATCCTTCAATATTCCCAGAGATTTTATGGCGACCATCTGCTATTTTCAATGATTGGTATGGTTTAGAAAGAAAAAATCCCAGCGAATGTCCGGGAAACTCCTGACCATCACTTAGGTTTAATTTTAATATGGTATACTCCTTACCTTTTGAAGAACGCTTTATCGCAGTTTCAAAATTAATTATCCCATGAAGCTGAAACGCACTTTCACCGACAACATTTAGCACATAACTGCCGCCTGCCAACACCATCTTATCAGACTTTAATTCCGTCGAATTATTAGAGGTGAAAATTAGGCACAAAATAACCAATAGACCAACCTTGAGGGATTTGATTAAAACATGTGGCATGGCAGATTATCTTATATTTTTATTCTGTACATAATTCTTCTATTTGGCCCTGTTCTTCCGCCAAAAGACTATCAATGTTATTCTCCATTAACACTACTTCATCTAACAGCTCAAAGCGTTCCTTATTATCCGTCAAAACTGCGAGCAGTAATGCTAAGATTAAAAGGGTAAAAAATAGAACACATTTTTTCATTGTTTGACATACACTTTACAAGCGTTCAGCAGTACTCTTTCTTCCAAATTATACTAGCACCAAATTATGTAGTAACAAATGATCTGCACAGTTCATTTGTATAGTTGGTATGGAATTATGTATAAATTGCCTTGCTAATTCTGCTTTTGAATGAAAATTTTTTGCCTTTTTAATATCAAATTGTTATAATTCTAACAATCTAATTTTTTTCTCAAAAAATGAAGACCACAATCGGAGAATATTTTCTTTGTAATGTAAACTTTAAGTGTTTAAGCACTAGTCATACACCAATTTAATCTATCTATACATATTTCAATAAGTCTTAATAGTAGTAATGCTAATTTTGTAACTTACGACTATATACTAAGGTAATGTTACAAGCTGTTATTGTAGATGATGAAATAAAAGCACTTCAAAGTCTTTCATGGGAATTGACTAATTTCAGTGATGAAATAAATGTAGTTGCTTCTTTTACGGACCCTTTTGAAGCCTTAAGTTATCTTAGCCAAAACACCCCGGACTGCTTGTTTTTGGATATTGAAATGCCTACCATGGATGGGTTTCAATTCATTCAAAAATTAAGCAATAAGGATTTTCCAGTTGTGATTACAACAGCCTATAATCAATATGCAATAAAAGCACTTAAGAACGAAGCTATTGATTATCTACTAAAACCAATTGATACGGACGACTTAAAAGATACTATTGTAAAAATTAAAAAGTTTAACGCAAAAAATTATACTGCAGATAGACTGGAAAAAATTCTGCTGAATTTTAATGCTAACGAAAAGCAAAAAAAAATTACTTTCAATACGGACGGGAAATTAGTATTCCTTGAAAGTGAACAGATACTATATGCCGAATCGGACGGCAATTACAGTACTATTTATCTTGTAGATGGACACAAGATTGTTCTTACCAAAAAATTAAAAGAAGTTAATGAATTGTTGCCAAGCGATTCCTTTTTCAGGATTCACAACTCTTATATAATTAACCTTACAAAAATTAAGGAGTTTCTCAAAACAGACGGATATGTGGTGCTTCAATCCAATCATAAAATACCTGTATCCCGTCAAAAAAAGTCTGATTTTTTGGATTTGTTATAATCAATTCGAAAATTACCTATGCTAAAGAGTTATAAAATCCCCCAAAGTCCTTCTATTATAGCTAATTATTTCTTGCTTTTTTGGGTTATTACAATGCTCTTTTTGCATAAGGCGAATGCGCAGGTGAGCGACAAAAGTTTCAAGGAAATAACGGGAAGCCTTATATCCAAGGCTCCTGAGACATACAATGATTTGGACATTGTGCTTAAGCCAATACAGAGAGATACCAGTTTGATGCGTTATTTTGCAAATGCTTCAGTTAAGGAAAACTACTATGCGGGTGCCTCCTACGCTTTAAATAAATTAGGTGTTTCTTACCGGGATTATGCACTATATAGTAAAGCCATCAAACTACACGAAATGGCTTTAGAGGCCGCCAAGGTAAATGACAATAAAGAATTTCAAATTTATAGTTTAACTATGTTAAGTACCGTCTATCGGCAAACAGAGGCTATCCCCTCAGCTTTAGACTGTGCCCAAAAGGTAATAGATCTAGCTCAGTCCCTAGAACAGCCTGATGAAAATATAAAAAGGAACCTAAATTTATCTCTGAGCAGTATTGCCCATATTTATAGAACTCTAGGCCAATACGATCTTGCTATTGCCAATTTCAAGAAATCAATAGCGCTAGAGGCCGAATTGGACAATTCCTACGGGCTTGCGATGAATTATATGGGAATTGCAGAATGCCTTGAAGCCCAGAGTAAGCTTGAAGAATCGCTTCAAAATTATGAAAAATCCAAGGTCTTTAATGAAAAGGTTGGATCAAAAAGAATCAACGTCATGTCAAATCTCGGAATTGCACATATATATGTTCATCAGGGGAAAAACAATGAAGCGCTTCAAATTTTTGAATCCATTCTTGAACTATCTAAAGATTTGGGCGACATGAGGATTGTTTCCGCAATTTATATAAATATAGGCTGGGCACAAATGCAAAATAATCAGTTTGAGGAGGCTCAACACAATCTAAATAAAGGGCTGGAAATAGCAAAGAAATATAACCTGCTTAGTGAGATGGAAGAGGCATACTCCTTCTTAGCCGATTTATGGGAATATAAAGATGATTTCAAAAAATCTAAAGAATTCTTTTTAGAAGCGGTAAGTGTAGAGGAAATAATTTCAAATGATCGTAATAGGCGATATTTAGCCGATTTAATTTCTCGTTCAGAGGCAGAAAAAAAGAACAATCAGATAGAAGTACTTGCCAAAGAGAATGAAATAATGAATTTAAAACTGCGCAGAAATCAAAACACCTTATTGATTGGCGCCTTATTATTGGCCTTGTTTACGCTAATGTTATATGTTTTATACAGACAAGCCCAGCTCAAAAACGATAAGAAGATGCTTACTCTTGAACAATCTATGCTCCGTAGCCAGATGAATCCTCATTTTTTATTTAATTCGCTAAATTCTATAAAGCTCTATATCATAAACAATGAAAAAAAGAACGCGGTCCATTATCTAAATAAGTTTTCGAAACTAGTGCGTAAAATACTTGAGGCCTCTTCTCTTAAGGAAATACCTCTGGCTGAAGAGTTAGAAACCGTAGAGTTATACATGAATATTGAAAATATCCGATTTTCCAATGAAATTCAGTTTAAAATAATGGTAGATGAAGGTATTGATACTCATATAGTTAAAATCCCTTCTCTTATTCTTCAACCTTTTTTGGAAAATGCATTATGGCATGGCCTTTCTTCAAAGGATGGTGACAAATCTATTTTATTACAGATAAGCAGAAAGAAAGACGGCTATATAGATATTTCTATAACCGATAATGGCGTGGGAAGAGAAGTTGCAGAAAAACTCAAGGAAAGCAAGATTTTAAAAAGAAAATCAGTCGGAATCAATATTACAAAAGAACGTTTGGAGAATTTTTCTAAAGATTATCAAAATACATTTAAGTTAGAAATTGTCGACCTTTTTAATAAGCAGGGTGCAGCCTCGGGCACCAAGGTAATATTGCATATTCCTACTATTTAGAGTTCTCCACCGCTATTTTTTCCAATTCCTGATACCATTCTTTCCCAAATTTTCTAATTAGTGCCTCTTTTACAAACTTATAAATGGGGATTTTCAATTCTTCTCCCAAAGAACATGCTGGATCGCAAATTTCCCATTTATGATAATTCACAGCTGTAAGCTCCTCATATTCGGTAATTCTTACCGGATATAAATGACAGGATACGGGTTTTTTCCATTTTATCGCTCCATTATTATAAGCTTCTTCCAGGCCACATTTCGCAATCCCTCTTTCTGAATAAATTACATATGCACATTCTTCTTTATTAATCAATGGGGTTTCCCATTCACCATCTGCACCCTTTATAAAGGCACCTTGTTCTTCTATAGCCGAAACCCCTTCCGCCCTAAGGAAAGGCTTAACATCCGCGTAAATATCCACTAGAATTTCAGTCTCTTTATCCTCCAAAGGAGCTCCTGCCTCTCCATCTATACAACAAGCACCCTTGCATGCAGATAAATTACATACAAATTCCTTTTCCAAAATATCGTCAGAGATTATGGCTTTACCGATTTCAAACATCTTGTAAAATTAAGGTCGTAAAGGTAATTATTGAAATTTACATATATAAAATATTTGTCCTTCTGTGATCTAAAAACCTTTGGTATGCGTAAATTTGCCAGCTTATTTAATTCAATAGTCCAATGAATTTTAACTTAAGAGAAATAGCCTCGGCAAGTATGATCCTTTTTGCCGTAATAGACATTATAGGCAGCGTCCCTATAATTATCAGTCTTCGAAATAAAGTTGGTCATATACAATCCGGGAAAGCCACTATTGTAGCAGCTTGTATTATGATAGCTTTTCTATTTATTGGCGAGGAAATTCTAAAGCTAATAGGGATAGATGTAAATTCATTTGCGGTGGCCGGAGCCTTTGTTTTGTTTTTTTTAGCTATTGAAATGATTTTGGGGATAGCACTTTATAAAGATGATGCGCCTGAAAGCGCATCTATAGTTCCCATTGCCTTTCCTCTTATTGCCGGTGCAGGTACTATGACCGCTCTCCTTTCTTTAAGGGCAGAATTTCATGTAGAGAACATTATTGTGGCTATTATTATAAATATTATTTTTGTTTATATAGTTCTAAAATCGTCAAAGGCAATTGAAAGGATACTTGGAAAGAACGGGATTAATATAATTCGGAAAGTTTTTGGAGTCATCTTATTAGCTATAGCAGTTAAGTTATTTACTTCAAATATTAACCAACTTTTTTAGAATAGATTGTTGAGAGGAAACAGGGTGAAAAACTAGAAACCACTAAAATGAATAAAACATTATCTATTGTACTTATAATCCTGGCACTTGTACTTATCACTTACAATGTTACTCTTATTGATTTTGATGAGCCCCTGAAAGGAAATAGTGTTGTTGCTTTAATTGGGATTGTGGCCTCTCTATGCGCAATTTTACTGCTATTAATATATCTGACTTCTAAAAAAATTCAGAAAAAAATAGAGGATAATTAGTTGTTGAATTCAATCTGCTTTTTTTCTTTTTGATGAATTGTGGGTAGATCCAATTCCATAACTTTTTGTAGCATGCTGTCTGAAGTTGCCTTTATTTTTGCATTGAGGTTTGAGGTAAATAACTGCTCTGCCAAAGCGCCTTTCAAGTAGAGTTTTATCTTATCTTCAAAATCATAATAATTAATTTTAATATTTCGATCTATTGAGTAGTCTACGAATTTTTCAAAAACTATGTCATCCACATTAAAATCCCGGAGAAACTCTGCTTCGGTATAATTGGTATATCTGTTTCTGTCTTCTTCTAAATGCTCAAATATAAACCTGGACATAAAACCAAGACTTTCCAGGCTTTCAACAGCTTCTTCTTCATTACTGCCAATCGGCACAAAAACATCAGGAATTATCCCGCCCCCTCCGTAAACCACTTTCCCCTTAGGCGTGGTGAACTTCAAAGAATCTGCTACTTTGATGCTATCAACAGAAATCAGCTCTCCGTTATGATAGCGATCTGTGAATTTTTGATAATAGTCCTTATTTCCATTTTTATAAGTCTTTTGAATTGAACGACCCGTAGGTGTGTAATATCTCGATACTGTCAGGCGAACGGCTGAGCCGTCTCCCAGTTCCATTTCTCGCTGAACCAATCCTTTGCCAAAAGATCTGCGTCCAACTATTGTTCCTATATCGTTGTCTTGCAAGGCTCCTGCTATTATTTCACTGGCGGACGCAGAGCGTTCATTTATTAGAACATAGACTGGTTTATCTTCGAAATTACCCTTTTTTGTAGCAAAGGTTTTTTCTATTTTCCCTTTTTTATTTTTAGTATATAAGATTAACTTCCCATCCTGCAAAAATTCGTCAGCTAACTGTTCTGCAATTCCCAGATAACCTCCGGGATTATCTCTCAGATCAAGAGTTAGCTTTTTTGCCCCCTGACGCTGCAATATCCGCAGTGCCATGTTGAATTCTTTATAAGTAGATTCGGCAAATCTGTTTATTTTAATATATCCTATATCAGGGGTAAGCATATAATATGCCTGAACGCTTTTTATTGGTATGCGGTCTCGCTTAAGATTTACCTTAAATAGTTTATCCTCAGATTTACGATAAACCTGAAGTTGAACTGACGAACCATTTTGTCCTTTCAATCTATCTACAATAACGTCACTTGGCAATCTCTTGCCATAAAGGGTATCATTTCCTGCCATCAGTATTCGATCTCCTGCCTTAATCCCTTTAAGAAAACTAGGCCCTTTTTCTACAGTTCGTATTACCGTGATAGTATCCTTATACATATAAAAATTTATCCCTATGCCAACAAAATCACCTTTCATATTTTCAGCAACCCGAGTCATTTCACTTTTGGGAATATAAACGGAATGAGGATCCAATTTATCCAGAATATTATTTACGGTAACATCTACTATACTATCCGTATTAATGTCATCAACATACTCATAATCAATATAATCTATAAGTCTGTTAAGCTTATCTTTTTTAGAATTGGTTGTAAATAATTTCTCTGGAGTATCATTAAAGTGAAGTTTCCCACCCACAAAGATTCCGAGGGACAAAGCCAGAGCTATGATTGTTGGCCATATATAATAACGTTTCTTCATTTAGTCTAATTATAATTTAAACAGCGCCTTCAATAACAGGAAGGTGCTGCAATTCCACCCCTGCCCTTTTTAGAAATTCTAATCCTGAATTATCTTTATACTCAATTTGATATACCACACGTTTTATGCCAGATTGGTGAATAAGCTTACTACATTCACGACAGGGTGATAGCGTTATGTACAAAGTAGCACCTTCACAAGACTGAGTTGAAGCAGCTACCTTGGAAAGAGCATTAGCTTCAGCATGTAAAACATACCATTTGGTATATCCTTCATCATCCTCACAAAAATTTTCAAATCCCGTAGGTGTGCCATTATACCCATCTGAGATAATCATCCTATTCTTAACCACAATAGCTCCCACCTGTTTGCGTTTACAATAGGACAATTTACCCCATTCATGAGCCATTCTTAAATAAGCTTTATCGTATTTTTCCTGTTTACTTTGTCTCACCAAAAAGAATCTTTGTATGCGCCATTTTATTCAGGTAAAGCACTAAGATACCTGCTTTGGGAAAGTCCCACAACCTTATATGGTTAATTTTTAATTAAAACCGTTGTCTGGTATATCTAATCTGTTAAAACATTTCTCCTCCAAACCAAAGTTGATTTAATAGATGAATTATTTTACCAGAGCCAACTATTTATCAGCATAGGTATTGTAAGTAATACTATAACCGAGGAAAATAATACCGTAAATACTACCCTTTTCATACCCAGCTTATTTTGCATTATAAAGGCCAGTATTAATATTGAAAATATTACAATGACCTGCGAAATTTCTATTCCGCCGGCAAAACCCAGTAGAGGTCCTATCTTTTCATCTTCATCACTCATTAACATATTGAAGTAATTAGAAAATCCAAACCCGTGTATTAAGCCAAAAAAAGTCGTGGCAAATTCAAGCAGGTATCCTTTGCTTTTAGCCTGGAACACAATAGTCCGCACTATGTTAAACAATGCAGTTAACAATATGGTTAACGGAATTAAAAATTCAACTAACTGGACGTCAACCTTAACAAATGAATAGGCAGATAAGAGTAAAGAAAGACAATGAGCGATGGTAAATAATGTCGCTAATACAATTACTTTCTTCCAGTGCTTAAATGTAAAAGGAGCCGTAAGGGCGGTCAGAAATAACACATGATCATAAGCCCCCCAATCTAAGACGTGGTGAATTCCAAGCTTGCAATAGAACCAAAAATCATACATGAATATTCTTTTTAAAAATAAAAGAGTTCAGCAATTAAACGTTAATGGACATGAACATCATTACAGGATTCCAAAATCTCATTAAATACCTCTTTCCTTTTGTATCTGTTCATAGGCTCTCTGAACTTCCTTGAACTTTTCCTCTGCCCCTTTTTTAATCGCCTCATTATCTGTAATCACCTTATCCGGGTGATACTTTTTGGCCATTTTCCGATATGCTTTTTTAACTTCATCATCTGAAACCGCCTTTTCTATTTCCAATATCTTATAAGCATTGTCAGCAGATTTTATAAACATTGCCTTAATACTTTCAAAATCATGGCTTCCCACCCTCAGGTAACCGGCTATTTCCTTTATTTTTTCGATTTCTAGATTACTCACCGCTCCATCAGCCTGTGCAATCCCAAAAAGAAAATGCAATAATTGCAACCGCACTTCATAGCGCGTGCGCTGATTCAGGTACGTACAGATTCGTTGAGCAGATATCTCTCTGTTTTTAATAACCTCATTAAATGTTCTAAAAATAGCATTGGCTTTTTCCTTTCCGTATGTGCTTAGAAAGTATTGTCTGACATAGTCTAATTCTCGCTGACTTACTTGTCCATCTGCTTTAATCACAATAGAACAAAGTGAAAGGAGGTTTAGTTCAAAATCTGCCGGGGACACCTTCTGTCTTGTAAAATCACTAAAGACTGTTCTTCCGCCAGAACTGCTATTTAAATTATCTATAAAACTGCCAACTAAAAAACCCAAAATAGCTCCAGGTAAACGGAAAAGAAAATAACCCAAAATTGCGGCGAACCACCTAATCATAACAGTAGTAAAATTTGCGCAAATATAGGATAATATGAATGAATCCGTTACTTAAAGAATGGTTAAGCTTTTGGTTAAGGATATTACAATTTCACTATCTTTGCCAATAATTTAATAAAAAAATGCTTATGTATCCTGAAGAATTAGTAAGACCAATGAGAGCAGACCTGGCTTCAGCCGGATTTGAAGAATTATATACCGCAGAGGCAGTTGAAAAGTCCATAAAACAGGAAGGTACTACCTTGGTAGTTGTGAATTCTGTATGTGGCTGTGCTGCTGCGAATGCCAGACCTGCTGCGAAATTAAGCCTGGAAAATGGCAAAAAACCAGACCATCTTATCACTGTTTTTGCAGGTGTAGATACGGAAGCCGTAGATGCGGCAAGAAATCTGATGATTCCATTTCCTCCCTCATCACCAAGTATGGCCTTGTTTAAAAATGGGGAATTGGTACATATGATAGAAAGACATCATATCGAAGGAAGACCTGCAGAATTGATTTCAGAGAACTTAATGCAGGCATACGAGGAATTCTGCTAACATTAGATGTGCCAGTTCTATAAATTCCCTGGAATTTATGGTAGGTTCATTGAGGTTCAAAGACTTCATTTAGAACAAATGTTTATTAGATAACATAAAAAATGGTAAAAAACCGCTTCTATAAAAGCGGTTTTTTATTTTTGTGTCATGCAAAAAATATTGGCTTATCCACTTACCGTAATATATTTTATCTTTTTTGGATTAGTCTTGGTAATATTTCATCCCATTCAATGGGTTTGCTTCAATCTTTTTGGTTATAATGCCCATAAAAAAAGTGTAAGCATCCTCAATTTATCACTGATAAGATGCACACATGTTCTGGGAACCAGGTATACCTTTACCAATCCCTACAAAATACCTAAAGACAGGCCCCTTATTATAGTTGCAAATCATCAAAGCATGAATGATATCCCTCCTATAATATGGTTTATGCGCGCACATCATCCCAAATTTGTGAGCAAAATTGAACTTGGGAAAGGTATCCCCAGCGTTTCATATAACCTTAGACATGGCGGATCTGTACTTATTGACAGAAAGGATGCCAAACAGGCCCTGATGGAAATATCCAAACTTGGTCGGTATATTGAAAAATACAACAGAAGTGCGGTTATTTTTCCGGAAGGAACCAGAAGTCGGAACGGACATCCGAAAAAGTTTCAAAGAACGGGCTTAAAAATTCTTATGAAACAAGCGCCCTCTGCATTAATTGTTCCTATAAGTATCAATAATTCATGGAAAATGCTTCGTTATGGTAAATTTCCATATGGGATTGGATCACATTTAACCTTTAAAATTCATCAGCCGCTTAATAATAGTGGAAATCCGGATGAATTAATTGATAAGGTAGAACAAGAGATAACTAACGGAGTAACTTCATTTTAATGAACCGGAAGGCCATTTTAAAAAAGACAAAAAAATTTGTCAAACAAAGGTTTAAAGGCGCTGAAGGAGGCCATGATTGGTTTCATACAAAAAGAGTTTTAGCCAATTCTGTTCATATAGCTAAAAAAGAAAACGCCAATCTATTTGTAGTTCAACTGGCCGCGCTATTGCATGATATTGCGGATGCCAAATTCCATGATGGTGACGAAACTGTGGGTCCTAAGGTAGCTTCTGAATTTATGATAGAACACAATGTGGATCAATTAAGCAGGGAACACATTGTTAAAATTATTGAATCTGTATCATTTAAGAATAGCTTTTCCAACACAGATAATCCTTTTAATTCTATTGAATTGCAGATAGTACAGGATGCGGACAGGTTAGATGCCATTGGTGCCATTGGTATAGCCCGGGCGTTTAACTATGGTGGTTTTAAAAACAGGGAACTTTATAATCCAAAAATTACCCCAAATAGGTCAATGAGCAAGGAAGAATATAAGAAGTCTGATTCCCCTACAATCAATCACTTTTATGAAAAATTGCTGCTTTTAAAAGAAAAGATGAATACGTCTACCGGTAAAAAGCTGGCAGAAAAGCGTCATGCCTTTATGCTCAGTTATCTGGACCAATTCTATCAGGAATGGGAGGGTATAAAATAACTTAATTTTGATTTCAATACATACGTTTATCTGAATTAACGAAACACATTCACTTTAAAGGGATACGTCCTATTTTTTTGTATATTCTGTCCTTATTTTAAAATCTACTCCACTATGAAAAGAAGAATATTTGTCAAAAAAGTAGCAGCATCTTCTACTGCTTTTTCAATTGTCCCCAGCTTTGTTTTAGGGAAAGGTCATGTGCCTCCCAGTGATACATTATATGTCTCAGCCTTTGGTGTGGGTGGCCGTGGTGCCGGGGTTATGAGGGGTCTTGATATGACAAATAAGGTAAAGTATGTTTCTTTATGTGATGTAGACGATCGCAGAGCGAAAAGTAGTTATGATAAATATCCAGAAGCAAAACGATATAAAGATTTCAGAAAGGTATTTGACAACCATTTAAATGATATAGATGCCATTATGGTGGCTACCCCAGATCATACACACGCGACTATTGCTTTGCCTTTTATGCGCGAAAAAAAACATGCCTATGTAGAAAAACCACTAACCCACAATATTAGGGAGGCCCGATTAATGACAGAAGTTGCCCGGGAAAATGGAATTGTTACTCAGATGGGTAATCAGGGGGCTTCCAGTGATGGAAGCCGGGAGGCGAAAGAATGGATAAAATCCGGGGTAATTGGCAAAATAGAAAGAGTTGATTGCTGGACGAACAGGCCTGTTTGGCCCCAGGGAGTTCCGGTACCTACCCAAATAGATCCCATTCCACAAGGACTCGATTGGGATTTATGGTTGGGTCCTGCGGCAATGCGTGATTATAATGATTCCTATCTCCCCTTTAAATGGCGAGGCTGGTGGGATTTTGGAACCGGAGCATTAGGTGATATGGGTTGTCATATCATGGAAACTCCTTTTGGAGTGCTGGACCTTGGATATCCTACAGAGGCTGAAGCTAGCTGTACTACAAATTGGGTAGGCGATTTTATTGAAGCTGATTATAGTGAATCCTGTCCTTCTTCTTCTTTGGTCAGGCTTAAATTTAATACGGCTGAGCATGGTGATATTGCCTTAAACTGGTATGATGGGGGTTTAATGCCTGATCTGCCTGATGAATTAAAAGATGATGAAAAAATTGGAGATACTGGTGGAGGTACAGTGTTTTACGGATCTAAAGGAATTTTAGTTTGTGATACATATTCCAGAAATGCCCGGTTGTTACCTTCTGAGAGGATGCAACAGATAAATGCACCTGAACCTTATTTGAAAAGAATAGCAGGGGATACCGGCGGGCATCAAAGTAATTGGGTGGAAGCTTGTTTAAATGGCTCTGAGACTTCCTCGGATTTTAAGCGTTCAGGACCTTTGACAGAGGCTGTTTTAATGGGTAACCTGGCTATCAAGTCTTTTCAGTATAAAGAACCAAATGAAAATGGCCGTGGATTTATATATCCGGGGAGACGCAAAATACTATGGGATGGTGAGAATATGAGGGTTACTAATTACGAAAAAGCCAACGAATGGGTAAAGGGGACTTATCGTAAGGGCTGGGAACTTAGTTAAGATGTAATTTTTCTTATCTTCTTTAATAAAACACAACACAAACCAGGTTTAGGTGAATAGTTTCCATTGACCCTGTTTATATTGTTCGTGTAATTCTCTGTTTAACTTGGAAAATGATCTTCCCTTGTAATATCTCAATTTAGCTAATTTGGCCATTTCCTGTATTTGATAAGCAATATGGCCTTCACCCTTGCTTCGCAAACCAAATCTGCTATCATTTAATGTGCCCCCATGACAAGATGCTATAAGGCCTAATACCTTTTCTGCCCTATCAGGCATGACTTTCCTGATCCAATCTGTAAAAATAAGGCCAATGGCGCCATTCAATCTAACTATAGTATAAGCAAAAGAAGACGCGCCATGGTCAGCTGCCGCCTTTGCTAAATTTATAATTTCATGACTGTTTATGCCCGGAATAATTGGAGCCAGCATGGCATTAACCGGGATTTTATTCTCAGCTAAAATGGCAATTGTTTCAAGACGTTTCTTAATAGTTGTTGTTCTGGGTTCTAAAATTCTTCGAGTATTTTCCGAAAGCGAAGTAATTGAGATATTTACTCCAATCAACCCGTGATAATTCAATTCCTTCAACAGGTCCATATCCCTTAAAATCAAAGAATTCTTGGTGATGATACCTACAGGATGGCGGTACCTCAAAAATACCTCAAGGCAAGCTCTCGTTATTTTAAATTCCTGCTCTGCGGGCTGGTAACAATCTGTATTTCCCGAAAGCACAATGGTAGCAGCTTTCCATTTATCACTTTTTAATTTAGCCTCAAGGAGCCTTGCAGCATCTTTCTTTACTAAAATCTTTTGTTCAAAATCTAAACCCGCACTTAAGCCCCAGTATTCATGGGTATTTCTGGCGTAGCAATATATACACCCGTGTTCACAGCCCTGATAAGGATTCATCGAATATTCCATCCCGACGTCGGGACTGGTAACTTTATTTACGATTGTTTTAGGGAAAACAGGTAAGTATTGTGTTTTCCTTTGTACGGCCTCTTCACCTTCCTTTCTGCAAAACTCAAGAAAATCTTGCTGTATTTCGTGAATGTGTTTAAGAAATTTGTTTGGAGTATTTTGCTGTGCTCCTCTTCCCCTAATAAAATTTTCTTTATTCAAAATGTGGATTTATTCCAAATTTATGGAATTATTCCTATTTAGACAATTTTATAAATTTAATTGATAGAGACATTCACTAATTGTTTTTTAGTTCCTCTTTTAGCATAAAACAAAACCGCGTTATCGTTGAAGTCCATTAGAGGTTTTGAAACCATAAGCGGCAAGCGAGCTTCTTTATCATCAATGATTTTTTCATAACTCATTTTACCATGTTTGTCCAATTGAATGACAAAAACATTTCTATTCCTGCTCATACCCTGTTTAAAAATTACACGGTCATTATTGAGTAATTGCGGATTTTCAGCTGAGCTACTTATAAAAAAGTAGGTATTATCATTTTTAGTATAGGAACAATAAGATGCATAGGCGCCGTCACCCTGTGTTACTTCCGATTTATTAATATTTCTGGCCCAAAGCATTTCACCTTTTAAATTGAGCTTGGCGCTCACTATATCATTGTGATGAAAACGTTCAACCCTTAGTCTGCCTCCGCTTGAATTGGCCTGTACACTTGATGTAACAAAATACTCCTCAGCATTAAAGAGTATTTCATCATCCTGAGTAAAGCTTACATTTTTAAATACCAGATTCTTTACCTGTTCAGCATCCTCCGTTCCAAACTTGTCTGACATAAATTGATTTGAAAAAGGATTGTATTTCCTTATTTGGATTTCAAGTGTTACTGGGTCTAATTTAAAATAACCCAATCCATTGTACCTGTTATCCTTACGATCGGCATAAAACCCAACACAAATAAGATTCCCGTTTCGGAGAATAGGCTTTAAAGCTTCAGAGAATTTACCAGGGCCGTCAAAATTTTGTGTAATGGCACCTTGTTTTGACAGCATAATAAGTTCATACTGAAATTTACGTTCTAAGGCGGTAAATCTTTTCTTCTTAAAATAAGCTTTCCCAATAATGTATACGCGTTCCATGTTTGGGGAGACCACTATATTTTCAAAAGCATAATTCTTATCCTCTATTTCATTGGAAAAATCCTGTTCGAATATCTTATTAAGCGAAGCATTAAATAAATATATATTGTGTTTATTAATCTTTCCCTTCTTAAAATGTGTGCTAATTATAAATGCACTTTTATCATCGTTAAATAATGCCGTTGTGGTAAAACCAGACGAAAAATTTCTGTTGTAATAGTTGCGGTCATATGGTTGTTGCACCTGATCTGACTGAATTGAGAGCAACTTTTCTTCGGTAAAATTGAAATTTAATATAGGACTGCGGTGAACTATATAGTCATATGACAAAGTTTCCCAATTATAGTCCAAAAACAGCAAATATAATTGTCCGTTTTTTAAGAAACCTTCTATAAGATCAGGTCCTTTTAATTTATAATTATATTCTGAGATCAGTTCAAGATCCTTATTATAATGCTCTATAAAATAACCCTTAGGTTTCAGGATCATTCCTGTATAGTAGGATCTAACCAAGACTGTTCCGCCTGTTCCATCCTCAGAAATAGAGACTAAATTAGAATACTTATATCGGTCGTCATATTTTTCTCCAAAATCATAGGAAATAGGCATTTTTTGCGCGTAGGTAAAGCCAGCAGTAAAAACCGCAAAAAATAATATAAAACGAATTTTCATGATAGATTAAGAATTTTAAGCGTATCAGGTTCCGGGAAATTCTGCTTTTCTTTTTTCTAAAAAGGCAGTAGTGCCTTCTCTAAAATCAGCTGTGCCAAAACAGCTTCCAAATGCATTTATCTCGGTTTCAAACCCTTTCGCATTATTCTTAAAACCCGCATTTACCGCTTTTATTGCATAAGAAATTGCAACAGGTGAGTTATTCGTTATTTTGCCTGCTATTTTAAGACATAGTGGTAAAAGTTCTTTTTGCGGAACCACATAATTTACCAGACCGTAGGATAGGGCTTTTTCTGCGTCAATCATTCCGGCCGACATTATAAGTTCCATCGCCCTACCTTTTCCGATTAATTGAGGCAGGCGTTGCGTTCCGCCATAACCTGGAATCACCCCAAGAGAAACTTCAGGCAGGCCCATTTTGGCATTATTACTGGCAATTCTGAAATGACAAGCCATGGCTAATTCCAGTCCGCCGCCCAGCGCAAAACCATTGACAGCTGCAATGACTGGAGTAGATAAGTTCTCTATAAGGTTAAAAAGAGCCTGTTGCCCTTTTGCTGCAAGTTCTTTGCCTTCCTTTACTGAATAGTTTGCGAATTCTGAAATATCCGCTCCGGCTACAAAGGCCTTTTCACCATTCCCGGTGAGTATTATAGCTCGTATCTTTTTGTCCTTGGCCAGAGCCTTAAATGCCTTACTTAAGTCCTTAATTGTTGCTCTGTTTAACGCATTTAATTTTTTTGGTCTGTTAATAATAACTGTTGCCAGGCTATTATTATGCTCTATCAGGATATTTTCAAAGTTCATCTATAGTTATTTTATTAATTTTTTACTCCTTTTGGAAACATAACAGTGAATACGGTTCCTTTTCCAAGTTGTGAAGTAAAATTAATACTCCCGTTATAGGTTTCAACAATATTCTTCACCATGCCAAGGCCTAAGCCCATCCCACTGGATTTAGTTGTAAACTTGGGTTCAAACACTTTATCTTTAAAGCCATCCTGAATTCCAATACCGTTGTCCGCCACTGATATTTTTACTTTATCTCCATGAGAAACTACCGAAACCAGTATTCTTGGTGATTCCACTTCCGGTACTGCTTGTATAGCATTCTTCACCAAATTAGTAATTACACGGATCAACTGGGTGCGGTCTAACTTTGCAATAATTTCCTCTTCATCAGCCATAAAATGTATGTATTTTTCATTAAAAATGTCCAATGCCAGTTTAACTATTTTTACTACATTCAAATTTTCATTCTGTTGAGCGGGCATTTCCGCAAAGCTTGAAAAAGCCGAAGCAATGCTGCTCATTGTATCTATTTGTTGAATCAAAGTCTTGGAATATTCCTTTACCTTGGTTTGTATATCCGGATCCTCAGGATTAAATTTTCTTTCAAAACTTTGAACACTTAAACGCATAGGAGTTAGCGGATTTTTTATTTCATGAGCTACTTGCTTGGCCATCTCGCGCCAAGCCTGTTCTCTTTCACTCCGTGCTAGTTTGGCTGCGCTTATTTCCAGTTCATCAATCATCTCATTATATGAATTAATAAGTTTTCCTATTTCGTGCCCCGGATTTTCAATAAAGATTTTTTCATTTCTTCTGGTAATGTCAGTCTGCGTAATTTTTTCGGAAATAGTTTGTAAAGAACGGGTGATGTATTTTGAAATGAAATAAGCCAAAATAATAGCAATAAGCAACATAAACAGATAGACAACACCCAGGCGCATCAGGAATTCCTTCAGTTCCATGTCGTTGAAGGAGTTATCCTGAAAATATGGTAGATTTAATATACCAATTGGTTTAAATTTATCATCAGTAATATAAGTATATGAAGCCTGATATTTATCCCCCGCAGCAGTATCGTCAAGCACATAACGCTTGTCCGCGGTATTTGATAACATATTAATTATTTCCGATCCCAAGTGAAGCGATATGGAGTCATTTCTGAATCTGGGTTTTGAGCTCTTGATTAAATTCCCCTTAAGGTCATAGATATTGAAGTTTACGTTTTGGACATCCGCAATCCGATAAATTTCATCTTTAAATATCAGTGCCAGATTTTCTGTAGTTACCGGATATGTAGTTTCCTGTAAAGTATAGGCAATACTCTGTTTAATCTGACCTTCCTTCCGCTCCAAACGGACCTGGTGATAATCTTTTGATTGCTCCCTGTATTGGTAAATAGTCACTCCGGCTATTAATACTGATGCTATAACCACCAGTAAAATCATAGTGACAAAAATTCGGGATCTAAGGGATAACTTTTTAAGCAAGGAGTCCTGATTTGAGTTTAAAGATAACAATAATCAAGCCAAAGCAGTCAACGAAATACCCCAAATTAAATGGGATTACGCATTGGGATTCTTATCTCTAATCCTTTTGTACAACCGTATACCAAGCATAAGAAGAATGCCAAGAACAATCAGCCCCAATACCCCAAAAATCCAGTTGAAAGTACCCTTTAATATTACTAAAAAGGTAACTGCAAACAGAATCACTGTGGCACCTTCGTTCCAGATTCTCATAAAATTGGAAGTATATTTTATTTCATCGCGCTGTAATTGAAGATATATCATATGTGTTTTCATATGATAAACAATAAGTAATACCACAAACAACAATTTAATATGCATCCATGGTTGCTCTAACCACCCCGGTATTAAGAATAACAACCAAAAAGCAAATATTGTGCATAAAACAGCCGAAGGCCATGTTATAATGTACCACAAACGTTTTGTCATTAGTTTAAGTTGATCAGAAAGTATTTCTTTATCCGGAGAAGGCTTATCAGTTGCTTCAATATGATAAATGAACAATCTGGGTATATAAAATAACCCTGCAAACCATGTTACTACAAATATGAGATGCAGTGCTTTAATATAATTATAGTATTCCTCCATTATTTATTATATCTAATTGCCCCGATACCGGCCTCCCACAATTTTTTATTAAAATCCGGCAGTTCTTTATCTAAAAATTCATTTCCACGCATTTTTAATAGCGACCATTCTTTATCTAATTCATTTTTTCGAGTCCTCGATGAAGTATTAACTCTTGGAATTTTACTGTTGGTTTCGTCTATCAAAAATAAATATTCAGCGGTAAATTTATTTGGAAAATTTTCCACATCGTCATATGCCTGGGATTTGCGTTGAATCATCTCCTCATCCCAAGCATTCAATTTGTTAAAGAGCGTCATCCCGGCCTTCTTAAGAGTAGTATCCTCAAGGTCATTTATGATATCTATAAGTTGCGTCTTTGCACTAAAAAGTGTATTTATCATCTGGTGCATTTGGGTAACATTTTGCTCCAATTCCGTCATAAATGCATCATAAACGGCATATTGGCCCTGCTGAGTTTCAAAACCTGGTGTTTCAAGAATTTTAGCTGTAGTATTTACAGTTTTATCACCCTGTTGTAATCTAATAGTATAGGTTCCCGGGGGTGCCTTATGACCCCGGAAATTAGCTTCAATATATACATCGGGGATACCTGGAATTATTGGATAAAGCATGTCCCATACAAATCTGTTTAATCCCTCTTCCTTAGAAAGAACCGGGGCCGGAGGCGGTCCTCCACCGTTATGCTTTTTATAATTTAGATCCCTTTTGGAATTAAACTTCCGGATAAGGTTTCCCTTGCTATTGAGTATTTCCAGAGAAATTTCGGTAGAATCAGAGCTCTTGGGTAATTCATAATACAGTACTACCCCATTAGCAGGGTTGACACCGGAAAAAGGGTCTGTCCCTTTAAAACTAGTCGAATTTTTATTTAAAGGGCTGTCCCAGGAACCATTATATGCATCCTCAGGCTCCATTATTTTTAAATCTCCATTTTTTGTTTTGTATTGAGCAAGTGCACCGAGGTCGTCTAATATCCAAAAAGATCTTCCTGAAGTAGCCACAATCAAATCGCCTTGATGCACCATGAGATCCGTAATTGGCGCTATAGGTAAATTAAGCTGAAACGGCTCCCATGAGATGCCTCCATTCCAGGAAATATAAACTCCCTTTTCGGTGCCTGCATACAGAAGATTTTTACGTGAAACATCTTCTCGAACCACCCTGGTAAATGACCCGTAAGGTATTCCGGAACTAATATTTGTCCAGCTTTTACCATAATCCGTGGTTTTGTATAATGCAGGTGTGTAATCATTAAACTTATATCGGGTAGTTGCAATGTAAGCAGTAGCCGGGTCATGTGGAGAAATGTCAATAGCGTTAACCAAACATTCTTTTAACCCTTTTGGCGTTACGTTTACCCAGGTAACCCCTCCATCCTTAGTTAAATGAACAAGACCATCATCACTTCCTGTCCAAAGCACTCCCTTTTCATGGGGCGATTCAATAATATGAGCTATTGTGCCATAATTTTCAGCGCCTACCGCTTCAACGGTATAAGGACCTCCTCCTTTGCCTTGTTTGTCGTCCATATTTCGTGTTAGGTCTGGAGAAATTTCTTCCCAGTTGAGGCCTTTATCCCTTGTTCGCAAAACCAATTGGGCACAATGATAAAAAGTGTCGGGTTCATGTTGAGATTTTATTATTGGGGCACTCCAGTTATATAGGTATTTCATATCCCTGGCAGCTCTTCCTAAATACTGAATGGGAGCTGCCATGATTTTTGTTTCTGACTTGGTATCCATATCCAGTATTTCGATAGTCCCTAAATAATTTCCGCCCATAACATACCTGGGGTTATCAGGGTCAAATGCCAGAAAAGCACTTTCACCACCTGCAGCATAAGTCCAATCGCGTTCAGTAATTGCCTCCCGGCCTAATGAGAGGCTGGCAATTTTTACGGAGGTATTGTCTTGTTGCCCACCATAGATATTGTAAGGAAAAAGCCTGTCTGCATTTATACGGTAAATTTGAGCAGTAGGCATTATATCCTGGGTAGACCATGTTTTGCCTTTATTATACGTGATTGCGGCACCACCATCGTCCGCTATAACCATGTTTTTTGAATTATCGGGATTGATCCAAAGATCATGGTAATCACCATGCGTTCCCGTTATTAATTCCCATGATTTTCCGCCGTCAATAGATCGAAATGCAGAAGCGCTCATAACATATACCGTATTTTCATCATTAGGATCTGGAAATACTTCAATATAGTACCAGGCTCGTTGCACCAATCTGTTATCACCACTTACCATGCTCCAGGAAATTCCGGCATTCTCAGACACAAACAATCCTCCCTTATCCTGCTCAGAATCACTTTCAATTAATGCATATACTTTATTAGAATTAGCGGGGCTTACGGCTATAGCCATCTTACCCTTTTCATCTGGTAGACCTTCATGTATTTCAAACCAATTTTCTCCTCCATCCACAGATTTATATAACCCACTTCCCGGGCCTCCACTAATAACTATATTTGGCTTCCTTTGATGATGCCACATTGCAGCGTAAAGCACCTCTGGTGTATTGGGATCCATTGAGAGTTCCGAACATCCGGTAAGTGTATTTACAAATAATACTTTCTCCCAGCTTTCTCCACCATTAATAGATTTATAAATTCCGCGTTCTTCATTAGGGGCATAAAGTGCTCCCTGAGCGGCCACATATACAATATTTGGATTGTTAGGGTGAATTACAATCCGCGAGATATGCTGGGTTTTACTCAACCCCATCTTTTTCCAAGTCTTTCCTGCATCAGTAGATTTATATACGCCATCTCCATAAGAAGTCATTACTCCTCTGGGTGCATGCTCACCCATACCGCAATAAACAACATTTGGGTCAGAGGCCGAGACGGCAACTGCTCCTACAGAACCGGTTTCAAAATATCCATCAGATATATTTTCCCAACGTTGACCAGCATCAGAAGTTTTCCAAAGGCCCCCTCCTGTAGTACCCATATAATAAGTTAAAGGATCTCCAATAACACCAACCGCTGTTACAGATCTTCCTCCACGAAATGGCCCTATATTTCGATACTTAAGTGGTTTAAAATAGGTTTGCGCATCCTGAGCAAAGCTCAGACTAACTGCAAATACAAAAACTAGCAATAGGTAAATTTGTTTCATAATAATGGTATGGGTTCTATTGTGTAAAAACTATTCTTCTATAAAGAGGTAATTCAGGTTTAAATCATTAAATGCTTTATTAAATTCTTTGATTTCCTTATCAACCATTGCATCAAAAGCTCTAAGTTGTGTATTAATCTTTGTGGTTAATTCATTTTTTACAGCAATATCCTGCTCGGTTGGTGGAAAATCATCTATTGAGGCCAAACTATTCAAATGGGCCAATTTATTGGTAAGCCGAATTGGAAAATTCAAAGGATCCTGACCGCTTCTGTTTTTTGTTTGGTATAAGGCTTTTTCAATCTCCTCAAAACCCTTCTTCATTTCCTTCGCTTTTTCCACTAAATCGGCGGTTGCGGAATTTCCTTTATATTGTTTCGTAAAAGCATCCAACTGGGATGTGATTTTGCGTATTTTCTTGATAGATTGATGTGCTTTATCGACAGTTGCATTTACATCACTGACAAAATCGTATTGCATTTGCATATCAGCGACAGTAACTTCGGCTCTTGGATCTGGCAAAATAGTAAAGGTTTCTGATATACTTGTGCCATTTCTGTTTAAATAAACTTTATAGGATCCGGGGACTGCCTTTGCCCCCTCCAGGTTTGCCGACCATAAAATCATCCCCTCTAGCTTTTCTGCTCCTTTGCCACGAGTATCCCACACATGGGTATTGCCTTCATTTTTAACTTTTAACTTTTTATCCTTTTTAGTACTATAAGTGCTAAAATTAGCCAAAGTATCGCCTGAGATAGACATGTAAGTTAGTGCTATGCTATCTTTCTTATCCCAGTCTTTTATGTAAAACTGAGTCACTACGCCCCCCGGATGGTTTTGCCCTTCTGTTTTTGAAGGTTCACTTGCAGCCCGCCCTTTGGTCCTGTATGCATCTTTAGGTTTATAAAGTATGGTAGCGGCATTTTTTTTCGACGTATCAACTTGATGCAGCACCGTAAGGTCATCTATAATCCACAAACTGCGCCCCTGGGTTGCTACTATAAGATTGTCATCCTTGATAGTAAGATCCGTTACAGGGACTATGGGCAAATTAAGCTGAAAAGCCTCCCAGTTTTGCCCATCATTAAAGCTAATATACATGCCGGTTTCGGTTCCAGCATACAACAGACCCTTTCTTTTTGGGTCTTCCCGAAGAACTCGCGTAAAGTGTTCTTTATTTATACCGTTCGTTATTTTTATCCAGGTTTTTCCAAAATCATTGGTTTTGTACAAGTACGGCTCAAAGTCGCCCAACTTATAGCGTGTAGCCGCCACATAACATGTGCCCTCATCAAAAGCAGAAGGCTCAATACTGTTTATCATACTCCATTCGGGCATCCCCGAAGGTGTGACATTTTCCCAGCTTTCACCACTGTTGCGCGACACATGAATTAGGCCGTCATCACTCCCAACCCAAAGCAGACCTTCTTTCAATGGACTTTCATTTGCTGCAAAAATGGTGCAATAATACTCAACACCGGTGTTGTCCTGTGTAATTGGTCCCCCGCTCGACAGAAGTTTATCCGGATCATTTCTGGTTAAATCCCCACTCAATAGTTTCCAGCTTTGTCCCTCGTTCTCACTCATGTGTACATGATTGGAAAAGGTGTATAATTTCTTTGGATTATGTTTGCTAAAAATAATAGGGAAATTCCATTGAAAACGGTATTTCATTCCTTCGGCTCCGTAACCCATTGGATTATCGGGCCACACATTCACTCCGCGAATAGTTCCGGTCTTGTGATTTACTCTGGTTAAAAAGCCTCCATAACTTCCTCCATAGACAATATCATTATTTAAAGGATCTACAGCAATGTGGGCTGATTCACCTCCGGCTGTATTTTCCCAATCATCTTCACTGATACTTCCACCATCACTGCGATGTTTAATCCGGACCGTTGAATTGTCCTGTTGGGCTGCATAGATTCGAAAGGGAAAATCATTATCCGTGGTTACCCTGTAAAACTGTGCGGTAGGTTGATTGTAATACGTACTCCATGTTTCACCTCCATCATACGAAATCTGAGCTCCCCCATCATCTCCAATAATCATCCGTTGTGAATTTTCAGGTGCTATCCACAAGTCGTGGTGATCCCCATGCGGAGCATTAAAAGTATTAAAAGATTTACCTCCATCTGTTGACTTATGGTAACGTACATTTAGAACATACACTACATCTTCGTCCTCAGTATCGGCATATAAACGGGTATAATACCACGCCCTTTGTCTTAGCTTTCTTTCGCTATTAACCTGTGTCCATTTTTTACCTCCGTCTTCACTTCTATAAAGACCTCCTTTTTCCTTTTGTTCAACAATGGCCCAAACACGTTCAGAGTTTTTAGGTGATACGGTTACACCTATAATTCCCAAAGTATCCGTTGGGAACCCCTCATTTTTTGAAATTTCACTCCAGGTTTCTCCACTATCTGTACTTTTCCATAAAGCAGAACCATCACCACCGCTGCTTAGGCTATAAGGTGTTCTTTTTGCTCTCCAGGTAGATGCATACAAAATTCGCGGATTGTTCGGATCCATAACCAGGTCAACCGCACCCGCCTGCTCATTTACAAAAAGGGTATTACGCCATGTAGTACCCCCGTCTGTACTTTTAAAAATACCCCGTTCTTGAGTTGGTTTATATATATTTCCTAATACTGCAGCATATAAAATATCTGGGTTATCCGGATGTATTCGAATACGCGGTACATGTCTGCTTTTTTTGAGGCCTACTGACTTCCATGTCTTACCGGCGTCCTCAGTTTTCCAGACACCGTAACCAGAAGATACATTCCCGCGTAAAGTTTTTTCACCGCCGCCAACGTAAATAACATTAGGATCACTTTTCGCAACTTCCACTGCGCCTACACTGCCTCCAAAAAAACCATCTGAAATATTCTCCCAACTCCTGCCACCATCCGTTGTTTTCCAAACACCACCTCCGGTGGAACCAAAATAAAATAGATTTGGCTCTCCAGGCACTCCGGTGACTGCAGCAGAACGCCCACCGCGAAAAGGACCCACCAATCTATATTCAAGACTTGAATATAATACTTCCGGGTATTCGGTTTGGGTATTAGAATTGGTGCGTTTTTTTTGAGCGTTTGTAAGGGAGATGAAAGAAAAAACAGCCAAAATTATAAGTCCGGCTTTCGAAGTAATGATCTTCATATTAAACTTATTTGAATTAATGGCTAAATGTAGGAAAAAAGTAGGGAATTGAGAATGTAATATCCGAACAGATGATTTTATTTGAATAAACTAATTCTATCCATCTTTTTAAGTATTGAATGTTCCTAATTAGAAGTGATTTGGATTCTTTGTGCAGAAATATTCCCTAATTTTAGGTATTGGAAATTTATTAGAAAATTCAACATGCTAAGACAAGCTGATTTAACGATCACAGGCTTGTATTTCAAAGATCAAGAAAGAAGTAAGTATAAAGAAATAGCCAATGATATTAGAAAAGAGAATACCATTAAAATATTGGTTCAAAGAAATAAAATGGGATTTGCTTATTGTCAGTGTGTTTTCGGTACTCATCTATTTTTTTAAACTTTATGTAGTTAACCTGGACATTCCTTTAGGTATAGGAACATTTTTAGGAACAGCTATTGCCTTGTTATTGTCTTTTAAGTTGTCACAATCCTATGACCGTTGGTGGGAAGCCCGAAAAATTTGGGGGGCCATTGTCAATGATTCAAGAACTTTTGTGATTCAACTAAAACAGTTCATTAAAGAACCCGAGAGCAGTATTGTGAAAACTATGGCTTATAGACAGATCGCCTGGTGTTACGCACTCGGGCAACATTTGCGAAAGCAGGATGTGCTTGGTAAATTAGAAGACTTCCTTTCTAAGGATGAAATAATATCTATAAAGCACAAAAACCATGTCCCTCTGACTTTACTGGACCATCATGGACAAAATGTAAGAAACCTTCATAAGGAAAAATCACTCAATGACTTCCAACAAATTCAGTTAGATACCACAATTTTGAAACTTACAGCCTCTATGGGCATGGCTGAGCGTATAAAAAATACAGTGTTTCCCAGAACGTACAGAAATGTGCTGCACTTTTTTATCTATATCTTTTTGTTATTGCTGTCTTTGGCACTTGAAGATGTCTATGGGTTTTTAGAGATCCCGTTATTAATTTTTATTTCCATCCCTTTTTTTATGCTCGAAAAAATTGCCTTTGTCATTCAGGATCCCTTCGAAAACTTTCCGACTGATACCGCTATGACTAGCATTTCACGTAACATTGAGATCAATATTAAAGAACTTCTAGGGGAAAAAGAATTACCTGAACCTTTAAAGAATAAAGGATTTTATATTATGTAAATGTTTTCTAATTCTGTTATAAAATGTAAATCTTATGTTTTTATACTTATTTAAAAAGTTAGCCCAAAAGATTAATTGTCTTAACAATTTACTCAGTAAAACGTATTCAATATTTGGAATTTTCATTGTTCTGGGTGTTCTCTTAAGCTGTAAGGGACAGCCTGGTTCAGAAGATACCACATCCACAGCAATAGTATACCTCACTTCACTCGACCAATCCCAATTATTAAACAAAGTCGCAATTAAAAAGAGTGCTGTTTCTGCAACCTCCCCTGTTGAATCGACAATTACCGTGGACCCTTCTACCTCCTATCAGATAATGGATGGTTTCGGATATACGCTTACTGGTGGTAGTGTATTGCATTTACAAAAGATGACTGCTCTCTCCAGAGGCAAGATATTAGAAGAACTATTTGGCAAAGGTGATAACAGTATTGGCGTGAGTTATTTAAGAGTAAGTATTGGCGCCTCGGATCTGGATGAATTTCCCTGGTCCTACAACGACCTCCCTTCTGGCAAATCTGATCCTGATCTGAAACATTTTTCAATGGCCTACGATACACTTTATCTGATCCCTACTTTAAAGGAAATACTTAAAATATCACCGCAAATAAAAATTATGGGCTCCCCCTGGTCACCACCGGCATGGATGAAGGATAATAAAGATACACGCGGTGGCAGCCTCATAAAAGAATACTATCCCGCCTATGCCAATTATTTTGTAAAATATATAAAAGCCATGGAAGCTGAGGGTATCCCAATTGATGCTATTACCGTTCAAAATGAACCTTTGCATCCGGGTAATAATCCAAGCCTCTTAATGTTAGCCAAGGATCAGGGGGAATTCGTAAAAAATCATCTGGGACCTGCTTTTAAAGAAAATGGAATTGAAACTAAAATTATCCTGTATGACCATAATGCAGACCGGCCAGACTATCCTATTTCTATCCTGGACGATCCGCAAACTGCACAATATGTAGACGGCTCAGCATTTCATTTATATGGGGGCACCATAGATGCCCTATCCAAAGTGCATAATGCGCATCCTGAGAAACATCTCTATTTTACTGAACAATGGATAGGTGCTCCCGGCAATTTTGAGGAGAATCTTAGTTGGCATATAGAAAATCTTATTATTGGTGCGCCCAGGAATTGGAGCCGAAACGTATTACAATGGAATCTTGCAGCTGATGAAAATCAAAAACCACATACAGATCGGGGTGGTTGTACTCGTTGTCTTGGAGCTATTACGATAAAAGGTGATAGTATAATTAGAAATCCGGCCTACTATATTATTGCTCATGCTTCCAAATTTGTACCCCCTGGTTCTGTTAGAATAGATTCTAACCAGGAAGAGAACCTACTTAACGTAGCCTATAGCACTCCAGAAAATAAAACAGTAGTAATTTTGCAAAATAAGAATAATGAGACTATTGCTGTTGAGCTCAATAAAGAAGGGGAAAAGTTAATAATTACTTTAGGTGGTAAGGATATAGCTACATTGGTTTGGGAATAATAGATCTCAGACTAGTGTCTTTTTGATTTCTTTTCTTAAATAAAGCCCGGTAACTAAGGTTGCTAATACATCTGCTATGGGAAAAGAGATCCATACACCCAGTTCTCCTAAAAAATTTGGTAAGGTCAGGATTAAAGGAATAAAAAAGAATCCTTGCCGCGTTAAAGTAAGGAGCAAAGCGGGAACCGCTTTCCCGACAGCCTGAAAGTAGGCAGCTCCTATTAGCTGGAGTGCAATAATGGGTGTTGCGGCAAAAACCCATCGCATTGCGGAAGGAGTATGTTCCATTACAAAAGCATTTGTTGCTATTTCCAGAGCGGGCATATCAGGTTTATCGCTTAAAAATAAAGATGTAATCTCTGCAGGAAAAATCATAAGAAGGACAAATACCAGGGTAGCTACAGAAGCGGCATATATAATAGCTGTTTTAATTGATATTCTTACCCTATCATACTTTTGTGCCCCATAATTATAGCCTGCAATAGGAAGGAACCCTTGAGTAACTCCAAATACAGGGAAAAGAGCAAACATTAGCATTCGTCCAATAATGGCGTATACGGCTACCATTGGTTCACCCCCAAGGGCAAATAAAATATTGTTCATAAGTAAATAGGTGATACTTGTTACCGCCTGACGCGAGAGGGTTACAAATCCCAGGCCCCCTATTTCTTGTAAAATATCTCTATCTAATCCAAAATGAGACCAATTAATTTTTAATTCAGAATTTTTGGATCTGAAAAAATAAAAAATATAGGCAAAACACATAAGGTAGCCTGCCGTAGTTGCCCAGGCTGCTCCTGCCATTCCCCAATCAAAGACATAAATGAATAGGTAGTCCAATACGAGATTTCCTATTGATGGTATAATCATGGCAATCATGGCAAACTTAGGTTTCCCTTCAGCGCGAATAACCGTATTACCCATCATACAAAGAGCCAAAAAAGGTACTCCATATAAAACTATAGTATAGTAAATCTTTGCAGGATCAAATATAGCACCCTTGCCTCCGAATGCAGGAATTAAACTGTCTACATAGTAGAGACCTAGAACCACCATAGAAATGGTGACCAACAATGTGAGCGTGATCTGATTTCCAAAGGTTTTTAGTGCCTTTTCATTATGATCTGCGCCAAGAGCACGAGAAATAATACTGCTTCCCCCAATTCCAATTGCCATTCCCAATGCTGCAATAAAAAAAGAAACCGGCAGAACTACATTAATGGCCGCTATGGCAATAGAACCAATCCAGTTCCCCACGAATATAGTATCTACTAATATATTGAGTGACATCACAAGGATGCCAATCGAAGCAGGCACTGCTTGCCTTATAAGAAGTCTTCCAATGGGTTCGGCCCCTAATTGATCTGAGGAGACTCTAGCCATTATAGTGCAATGATTATGAAAATATACATATACTATTAGATGATTTCACCTTTTACAAGTCCAACGATAATAAATGAATGCTAATCATTAAACCGGCAGAGTTTCATTGCTATGCCAATGGTTTATCCACTCCGCCATTAAAGCTACCCAGGAATCACTCTCATTTAAGCAAGGAATATGTATATAACCCTCACCGCCTGCTTCCATGAATT
>NZ_JBATKE010000115.1:0-8408 GCF_049669105.1 Eudoraea sp. | reverse complement strand
ATCCCCAGAAATTCGACGCAAAAAAATGGGCCCGGACAATGAAGGAAGCAGGCATGAAATATATGGTGATCACCTCCAAACACCATGATGGTTTTGGCCTATGGGATTCAAAAGTATCTGATTATGACATTGTGGATTTCTCCCCTTATGGCCAGGATATACTAAAGGCACTTTCTGAAGCGTGTAAAGAGGAGGGCATCAGGTTTGGAGTTTACCATTCCATAATGGATTGGCACCACCCACAAGCCCAGGGTCTTAACTATCCCGAATATAACACACAGGATTCACTAAAGATGAATTCCCGGTTCCCGGAGTATTACACCAACTATTTAAAGCCACAAGTAACGGAACTTATAGAAAACTACGACCCTGAAATTATTTGGTTCGACGGGGAATGGATACACGAATATACCCACGAAATGGGGCAGGAAATGTACCAATATCTTAGGGAGTTGAAACCGAGTGTAATCATCAATAATCGGGTAGATAAAGGAAGACAGGGAATGCAGGGCATGAATAAGGAAGATGATGATTATGCTGGCGATTTTGGCACTCCGGAGCAGGAGATATTGGAAGGAGCTGCCAATGTGGATTGGGAGTCCTGTATGACCATGAACGACACCTGGGGCTATAAATTGAACGACCATAACTGGAAATCTGCAGAGGTGTTGATACATAATTTGATAGATGTAGCATCTAAAGGGGGCAATTATCTTTTAAATGTGGGGCCCACTGCCGAGGGCGAAATCCCTGAACCTAGTTTGGAAAGACTACAAGAGATGGGTAACTGGCTTCGTACTAATGGCGAAGTGGTATATGGAACAGAAAAACTAAAAGCACATTTTAAGCAAGGCGACGATATACGCTTTACAAAAAAAAGAGAAGAACAGATTATTTATGCCATTTCTTTAAAAGCGCCAAAAAAGGATCTTGTTTTAAAATTCGTGAAACCCCTCGAAGGGAGCAAAATAGAACTAATTGGATCTGATATTCCTCTTAATTACACTTATTCAGAAGAGGAAGGGCTTATAATAAATATCCCTGAAGATGCCCTCAGAACCACCGGCAACAAATATGCATGGGGCTTTAAAATAAATGGTGTTGAGAGAACTGGAAAATGAACCCTGGTTGAATTGTACAAATAAAAGCCTAATAAGTATTTAACTTCCCGGGCTTTGAATGCCCCATACTTCTGTGAATGGCAAGGTGCTAAATTGGTCTGTCACATAAATTTATCAAACATTTGGGTTCTTTCGGCATCAGAATGTGCCGGATCACGATGCAACAACAATAGGTGTTTGGCCTCCGTCCTTGAACAGAACTCCCCTCCCGGCACGCACGTTTAAACAACTGTGTTAGGACACAACATGATGATTATCATTGCGCAGCAGGCATTAATAAATTAATTTATTAGCTAAATTAACTATATAAAGTATTTGGCAAGTATGGAAAATATTTTAGATCAATTAAGAAAGGAATTGACGAGCCAGCTCACATTTCACATGCGGAATTTCCTTGACCAAAGAGATCCCCGTGTTGGGGACAAAATATCTTTTGAAATCTGGGCTATTAACCAATCTGATATGGAATTAAGAGATTTAAGAGGCGTTATAAATCCTGGTAAAGCGACAAATTTCATCCCATGTACATTCAAGGTTCCATTTTTACGCGCGAATGGTAAATTGAAAATAAAAGAATTAAAAAACATTGAAATCACTGCTAATCCAGATGATATTGTGCTGGGGGTCCTTATTTTGGATAGTATAGCTGATATTAAAGTTGAATGGAAGGCTGAACTATCTTCCATGAAACTTAAGCATGATAAGAAAGTATTATTTAAAAAAGTCATCCCTGCCTGATTCTATTGGCCGGACTTCTTCTTTTTAATATTTAATTAAAACAAAAGGCAGATCCCTTTTTGATTTGTTTTCACCCTTTAAGCTTTATGATTTTTATCATAGAATAGCTTTTCAGATAGTCCCAATTTTACTTCTTCATCAATAATTTCCTTTAGAAAAATTTTACATGTCCTTAAAAATTATGCCTCCCAAAAGAAAAACTTATTTCCAGGAAGAAGCGTTTCAATCTAGTTTAACCTATTTTGATGGAGACGATCTTGCTGCGAGAGTCTGGATAAGCAAATATGCCCTCAAAGATTCGGACGGAAATCTCTATGAGATTAATCCGAATGATATGCATAGAAGGATAGCAAAAGAAATAGCTCGTGTGGAAAAAAAATATCCCAATCCCCTAGCCGAAGCAGAGATTTTTGATCTGATAAAAAACTTCAAATATATTGTCCCGCAAGGAAGTCCCATGGCAGGTATTGGAAATCCATTTCAAATTGCATCATTATCCAACTGTTTTGTGATTGGTAATGAAGGTAATTCTGATTCCTATGGAGGCATTATGAAAATTGACCAGGAACAAGTACAATTAATGAAACGACGTGGCGGTGTTGGCCATGATCTATCCCATATCAGGCCAAAAGGATCTGCGGTTAAAAATTCTGCTTTAACCTCAACGGGCCTGGTGCCATTTATGGAGCGCTATTCCAATTCTACGCGCGAGGTAGCACAGGATGGTCGCAGGGGAGCACTAATGTTATCGGTTTCAATTAACCATCCGGATGCTGAAGATTTTATCGACGCTAAAATGGAACAGGGAAAAGTCACAGCAGCCAATGTATCTGTTCGGATTGATGATGATTTTATGAAAGCCGTTGAAAGCAACAATTCCTATATTCAAAAATTCCCGGTTCACAGTAACAAACCTAAGTTTTCAAAAGTCATAGATGCCAAAACCTTATGGAATAAAATTGTGCATAATGCCTGGCAATCTGCAGAACCTGGAATCTTGTTTTGGGATACAATTATCAAAGAGTCGGTACCTGATTGTTATGCCGACCTTGGTTACAAAACGGTTTCTACCAACCCGTGCGGGGAAATTCCTTTATGCCCATATGATTCTTGCAGATTATTGGCCATCAACCTGTTCTCTTACGTGGAAGACCCGTTCAGGAGTACTGCAAACTTTAACTTCCCCTTATTCAAAAAACATATAGCCGCCGCCCAACGGATCATGGACGATATCATTGACCTGGAACTTGAAAAAATAAATGCCATTTTAGGAAAAATAAAATCGGATCCGGAATTAGAGGACACTAAAGCTGTGGAGGTGCAATTATGGGAAAAAATTAAGGAGAAAGCGATACAGGGCAGGCGAACAGGAATTGGCATTACCGCAGAAGGAGATATGCTAGCCGCATTAGGGTTGCGATATGGAAGTAACGAAGCGAATGAATTTTCCATTGAAGTACACAAAACTCTTGCGTTGGAGGCTTATAGAGCATCAGTTCATACTGCCAAAGATCGTGGAGCCTTTGAAATTTACGATGCCAATAGAGAAAAAGAAAACCCTTTTATTCTTCGAATAAAAGAAGCTGATGAAAAATTATATTACGAAATGCTGGAATACGGTCGAAGAAATATTGCCTTATTGACCATTGCCCCTACCGGTACAACAAGCTTAATGACCCAAACTACTTCTGGTATTGAGCCGGTTTTTCTCCCGGTATACAAACGGAGGAGGAAAGTTAATCCCAACGATATAGATAGTAAGGTAGCCTTTATTGATGAAGTGGGTGATTCATGGGAAGAATATGTAGTATTTCACCATAGGTTTAAACAATGGATGCGTGTAAATGGCTTGGATACTGAAAAAAAATACGATCAGGAAGAGCTCGAGAAAATTGTGGCCATATCCCCCTATTATAAAGCTACTTCTAATGATATAGATTGGTTGAGTAAAGTTCGTTTACAAGGCGCTGTTCAGAAATGGGTGGACCATTCTATAAGTGTTACTATAAATCTTCCTAATGAAGTCTCAGAAGAGCTGGTGGGCAAGTTGTATATGGAAGCATGGAAGGCTGGTTGTAAAGGAGTTACTGTGTATCGTGATGGGTCAAGATCAGGAGTGCTGATATCCAATGAAAGTGAGACTGAAGAAACGCTTACTGCCTTTCCTACCAAACGCCCTCAGGTCGTGGAGGCAGATGTGGTACGTTTTCAAAACAATAAGGAAAAATGGATTGCTTTTATTGGTTTAATTGATGAGCAACCCTATGAAATTTTTACAGGACTGGCAGACGATGAAGACGGAATTTTAATCCCGCGCTGGGTAAATGATGGTTTGATTATAAAGAACAGAGATGAAGATGGCACCTCCCGTTATGATTTTCAATACAAAAACAAAAGAGGTTATAAGACATCCATTGAAGGCCTTTCGCATAAGTTCAATCCGGAATATTGGAACTACGCTAAACTTATTTCCAGCACATTGCGACATGGTATGCCCATTGTAAAAGTTGTTGACCTCATCAACAGTCTGCAGTTGGAAGGCGAATCACTAAATACCTGGAAAAATGGGGTAGCCCGGGCGTTAAAAAGATTTGTTACCGATGGTACCGAGGCAAAAGGGCAAAAATGCGATAATTGCAGATCCACTAATTTAATTTACCAGGAAGGATGTCTGACCTGTAAGGATTGCGGTTCGTCCAAATGTGGATAAATCATTGCCGAAAAGAAACTTTGTAAAACAAAAAGTCCAGTAAAATACTGGACTTTTATCTCTGTTTCACTATAAAGCAGAACTAAATTCACTTTACCGCGATGAAGTGAGCTTGCTCTACTTCAGCGCTCTTTTTCTATTAGTTACACGAAGCCCCCAATAATTCGAAGGCAGCTATAAATTGATCAAAAGTGGTATCCCCTAATTCTTCTGTTTGCTCTACCCCTTCAGTTGTTACTGTAACAGTACCATCTCCGTTGTCACAATATTCAGAAACTACTTCTTGCTCCAAAATCGTAAGGGAACATGTTTCACAGTTATTAATTACCTCATCATTATCATCACTCCCACAGGAAATAAATCCTAAGACTCCTATAGCTAAAAATACGATCTTAATTTTTTTCATAACATTATTTGTTTTTAAATTTTGGTTGATATGGGTTTTTTTCTTTTATAATAACCACTAAATACACGATATAGTATGTTTGGCAGGTACAAATCACACAAAAAATCCAGCATTTCCACCGGACTTTTAACTCTGTTTCCTGGATTTATAAGGACCAGATACATAAAATTGCTAACATTCATTTTATGTAAATATGATCCAAAAAGAGGTGAAAATAGGCTTGGTCGTAAACGTGGTTGTATATATTAGAAACAAAAAAAGGAGCCACTTTCGTGAATGGCTCAGGTTATCTTGGATAGTTGACTTTTAGAAGTGTATTTCGGATTATTAATTTCAGCATTCTCTTCCCTTGGGCTATTAAACAACCTCTTCACTGTTAAGGCGGCGAGTAATTGTTTATATTTAACTCAATGATTGAATGCCAACAAATTATTAAATTCTTCCGCATTGGGACATCTTTTTTCAGATATCAAAAGGGCTCATTTACAATACCACAAGGGACTATAATTCTCAAAAAAATACTCTTCATTCCAATCACCTTATTATTCTTTTCTTGCGGTGAAGTTAAGACGCAAACCACCGCGTCCGGTTTAAGCTTAGATCTGGAGGTGTTAGCCGATGGCTTTGAAATACCATGGGCCATTGATGTGATTAGTGAAGATGATTATCTTTTCACCGTAAGAATGGGTGCTCTTTACCGCTATCGGAATGGTGAGGTGAACAAAGTGGATGGTTTACCGGAATCCAAGACATTTACAACAGACAGGCCCTATGGGGGCATGATGGATATAAGTCTTCACCCGCAGTTTGAATCCAATCAAATGGCCTACCTGACTTACGTGAACGAGGACTACCATCTTTCAGTAGCTCGGTTCAGACTGAAGGAAAATTCAGCGCAGGATGTTGAAATAATTTTTAAGTCAGATCAGTTTGCCATTGGTTCCCGGATTGCCTGGCAAGATAACACACATTTCTTTTTTTCATTTGGTGCAGGCGGGGCACCTGGGCCTGATCCGGGGCCGCAAGACCTGAAAGACCCAAGGGGGAAGATCTTTAGGCTGATGCATGATGGGTCTATTCCGGAAGACAATCCTGTCTTTCCTGGTATGAGTGAACCCTCGGGGATTTGGACTTACGGTCACAGAGATCCTCAGGGACTCTTTTATGATACGGATAATACAACTTTATATTCCAATGAACATGGGCCACTAGGTGGTGACGAATTCAATATAATTACCAAAGGGGGTAATTATGGCTGGCCCTTGTTTTCATACGGAGTTAATTATGACCTTACCAAGGTGTCCGACATGACTGAGGAAGAGGCGGCAAAGAATACCATATTGCCCATAAAGCACTGGACCCCTGATTTTCGCCTGGCGCCTAGTTGCCTGATCAGGCTTAAAAACAGTAATTTTGAACCCTGGAATGGTTCTTTTCTTATGGGAGCCTTAACTTACCAGCACCTTGTACTTTATAATCTGGATACAGAGGAAACAGAGATTGTTTTACCCAAAGCAGGCCGGGTCCGTGATATAGCCCAATTACCGAGTGGAAACCTCGTCATTTTAATAGATCAACAAAGCCCGAGCCTTTATTCTAAAGGACGGTTGGTGAAACTTACGTTAAAAACAAATTAGTTAAATATTAAAGCACTTAAAATCAATTATTTAAGAGGGTTCTAATGTATTCGATGCGGTTCTTAATTCTATGTGCACGACAATCTGTATTATTTCTAATCTCAAAGGGAAATACCCACCCTAAAATCAAGGAAGTTCGCCACATGACCATGTGCTTTCAGACTGATTCCAGTGCTAAAGTTCTTGGTAATCCTGTATACCAGCCCGTATCTCTGATATACATCTGAGTGCATGGGATTAGGATTGCTGAAATATACCCCAAATTGCTGACTGAAAAGAAACTTCCCTAGTAAGAACTCATGACCAATAGCCATTCCGGCCTTCACCGGACTACTTTCATCACCGTTCTGATCAAGTACGAACCCGGTACCATTATCATACATGACCTCCCCTCCGAGGGTATACGCGTTTACCCTCGCAAATTGTCTGCTCCATTTGATTTCTAGTCCCGGGGAAAGAAGGAATAGATTATCTCTCGGTTCTTCATAGGCAATAAAAAATGTAAAATCCCACCTTTTTTGAGGCGGTCCAAGCTCTCGCCAGTTGTTGACAGCTCTTTTCTTAAATTCAAATTCTTTTAGATAATAGGCCATGCCAATACCAAGAGAGGGCCAGTTAATACCCTTATTAGGTTGGCGGACTCCCCCATTGGAAATGTGATTATATACCAGTGTCCCATTGAGTAACCAACTGGATTTTATTCTGAAGTGCACCGTGCCTCCCAGTTGCAGAGGAAAGCCTATATGAGTACTATAGCTCCGGTTATCCGGATTTGAAACCGGATCATATGGGAAGTTCTGATACGATAAACCAAGACCCGCCCGCACAGAATAATTCACTCTGCCTCTGGTATTAAATACAGGTTCTATATAAAAGAGTCCTGTTATCCCCTGGCCAAGCACTTCCTTATTGTCAAAATCCCAGTAGGTGAGCGCAATGCCTAGTTTCGGATAACACATGCATGACTCCCAGGCTTTTTGCGATATTTTGTGCCAGGCCAAATCCAATTCAATTCCCGTAGGGTAGGAATCTTTAATAGGTCTGAGTTCCCTGCTGTGGATAAGTACCGAACCTAGGTGAAATTTCAGCCCAACCAGCTTCACTGAATTAAGTGAGTCATTTGTATGCTGAGAGAAAGAATATTCTGTTGAGTAAAGGAAAACTCCAATAAATAAACAACAAATTCTCAAACCTGACCTCATTCTAAATCGATAATTGTCCCCTAAAAATATCTAACACTAATTTACGAAGCAAAACCTTCATTAGGATATATTTCTTTTGGTCTTTTTTGACGGATACTGCCGGAACAAATGATCATCCCAGCTCAAACATTTTGAATAGACAAAAGCACACATTGCATACGGTTTTTGCGTGCATCTGTACTCGAGGCAGGACTTGGACCTCTAATAAGGAGTCATTTATGACTAGTAGAATTCCTAATGTTTGAAATATGCGATAAAATGTGGGATAAAAACAAAAAAACCATGAATTATACATGGGTTTTGATATTAATGGCTTTGTAGTAGGGCTTCCACCTTTGTTCGCCAAGGCGAACTACGGCGGATAAACTTCTCGCCCAAAATTTTCTCATGAAAAAAGCCACCCACTTTCGTGAATGGCTTTGGCATTGCGATGAAGTGAGCTCCGCTCTACTTCGGCGCTCCTCCTCTTGGGCTCGAACCAAGGACCCTCTGATTAACAGTCAGATGCTCTAACCAACTGAGCTAAGGAGGAATATGATTAATATTTAATCTATTAAATACAATATGTATTCACAATTATTAAGAACTTATTCC
>NZ_JBATKE010000114.1:0-26179 GCF_049669105.1 Eudoraea sp. | reverse complement strand
AGATCTTTTAAATCCTATCTCTTCCAGTAACAGATTAGGCAAAGCTACTTGTTTGAACACCCTGCTTAATAATGACTCGGAGTCATAAGCCATATCTGGCTCATCTGTTTTGAATTTTTCTTTCCACTTGCGCATATATGGCGTATAAACCACATAGGGTTTGCCATCATCTTTAACTATTTCATTCTCCTCAAAGATTACCTGATCTTTAAAAGTTTTGAATTTGATACCGGATAATTTTAGTTCTTGTGCAATCTCATTATCCCTTTTTTGGGCATAGGGTTCATAATCCCTGTTGGTATATACATTTTGAATGTCATATTGATTGATAAGGTTTTTAAAAATATCCAGGGGATTGCCATAATAAATGCCAATTGAGCTTTGACACTGCTCTTTCATCTTCTTTCTCATTTCCTGTAAAGAATCGTAAATGAAAGTAACCCGCGCATCATTTTCCGGAAGCGATTGAAGTATTTCAGTATCAAAAATAAATATGGGCAATACAGGATGGCTTCCTTTCAGGGCATTGTACAGCCCGGCATTATCATGGAGCCTTAGGTCTCTCCGAAACCAAAAAATACTTACTTTTCCTTGCATTTAGTTAATGTTGAGGGTAGACAAGCCTCCGTCTACACCTATTACCTGTCCGGTTATCCAACTGCTTTTATCACTAAGCAAAAAAGTCGCAATATTGGCAATATCCTCAGGATGGCCTACTCGTTTGAGAGGATGGCGTTCGGCCATACTTTCTTTTTTTCGATCATTATTTAATAAGCGGCCTGCCAGCTGGGTATCTACAAGTGAGGGTGCAATGACATTGGTTCGAACTTTAGGCGCATATTCTGCGGCCAGAGATTTTACAAAACCCTCTATAGCACCTTTAGCAGCAGATACACTTGTATGAAATGGCATTCCTGTACCTACGGCGACCGTACTGAAGAACACCATACTTGAATTATCGGCCATCCTGCCGATGATGTCTTTAACAACCCTTACCATACTAAAAAAGTTAAGTTGCATATCTTCCTCAAAGCTAGCCATGCTAAGCATTTTTAGAGGTTTTAGGTTAATACTGCCGGGGCAATATACAAATCCATGAAGTTCCTCAGGCAATTGCGCGGTATTCAATGAGTCAGTTAATGCGTCAAATTGAATATGTTCTACGTTCAGATCCTTCAAACCATCTGCACTTCTGGACGCTACATAAATTGTGTGAGTTTCCTGTAATTGTTTTACTATAGAGAAACCAATACCATAGGATCCTCCGATTAATAATATATTTTTCTTCATTATTAAATGGATTTTATACTTAATTCATTGGAGGAGTCCTTCATACGTCCGAAAATTTCCTCAAGTTTCATTTCGCGGTATGCGAATATTTTTTCCAGTTGTTTTTTAACCAGTATGGGATGTGCTAATTGGCCCAAAATTCCAAAGGGTAACTTGTAGTCAATGATATCCTCCATTTCTACCCCACCTGAAATAGGATTTATAAAATGCTTGTGATGCCAAAGTGCATATGGGCCAAACCTTTGTTCATCTACAAAGTATTCACCTTCCTTAACATGCGTTATTTCGGTGACCCATTTTGTTGTTATTCCGGCAAACGGAGCAACTGAATATTGAATGATCTGACCGGGAAACATATCCCTGTCGGCACCGTTTAAAATATGAAAACCCATGTGGTCGGGTGTGATAAGCTTCAGATTTGCGGGATTTGATAAAAAGTTCCATGCCTCATCCTGAGTAATGGGTAAGGTTTGCCTGGAATGTAGTTGATATAACTTCATTAAAATGTTTTTAACAAAATTAGGTGCAATATTGTTTAATAAAAAATTAAATGTGTTAAACAAATAGTAAATGTAGCCTTGTTTTCTCGTCGGAGATAGAGGTGGGATAATCCCATACAATGGGGCAATGCGACTTATGATCGGGAATTTTGCAGTCCAAAGTGTGATTTTTGTATATTTCTGCAATTAAGTATCATGATTTCCAAATTATATATTTTAAGTTTTTTCCTTCCTGTCGTCTTTTTAAATGCCCAGGTGAGCGCCACCACTATTGGGACTTTGCCGGAAGATGTTCTGGAATCCTCCGGGCTTATTTATTACAACAACAAACTCATAACTCATAATGATTCAGGAAATTCTCCTCGATTGTATGAAGTAGATACCTTAAGTTCACAGATCATCCGGACAATCACTATAGACAATGCCACCAACATAGATTGGGAAGATATAACGCAGGATGATACTTATATTTATATTGGAGACTTCGGAAATAATACCGGCAACAGACAAGACCTTACCGTTTATAGAGTAGCAAAATCTGATTATGACGTTTCGAATACAATAAGTGCTGAAAGAATTGACTTTTCTTACGAAGATCAAACGGATTTTACAGAGATTCAGAATTCCGACTGGGATGCTGAAGCCATGGTTGACTTTAAGACTCAATTACTCATATTTACCAAACAATGGCAGACTAATGGTACAGTAGCATATTCCATTCCTAAAATTCCGGGATCTTATTCAGCAAAAAAGCTGGGATTTTATGATGTCTCTGGTCTGGTTACAGGAGCAGCATACAACAAATTCTCAAATGTCCTGATGTTATTGGGATATTCATCTCAATTACAACCTTTTATTGTTCGGATAAATGAATTACCGATAAATTTTTCATTTAACGGGACGGAGGAAAAGTTGGGTTTGGGAATTGGGTTTTCACAGGTAGAGGGAATCACCTTCTCGGATTCAAATACATATTATATTTCTTCTGAGCGTTACCAAAATAACCTTCCCCCCATAACTCTTGCTTCTCAACTCTATACTTTTGACACCGACGATGCCCCTCAGGAAACTGAAGAACCACCCGTAGAAACTCCGATAGATGCGGAGAAAGAAGAAAATGAACTGATTATTTTCAAAGCCTTCGGTTCAAATGAACTTCAGTATGATCTTAATTCAAATGCGCCATTGTTCGGACGAGCAATATTTGACATTACCGGGAAAAGAGTTAGACATACACATGGAAGTTTAATTGAAAATAACAGCATAGATCTAAGCGGATTAAGCAGTTCCGTATATTACTTAACCTTTTATCTGCAGGGCATAACAGTATCTAAACCATTTATACTGGACTGAAGCTTTCTTTGAACATTATTTAAGGATTTATTAACAAGGGAAATACCTCATTATATTTAGTTTTGTCATAACTATAAAACCTATTAAATAATGAAAAAACTATCACTATTGATCTGCATCGTTATGGGATCTATTTCCATGAACGGACAGATAACAACGCCAGCACCCAGCCCTTCAGCAAAGATTATGCAAACGGTTGGATTGACTGATGTAACTGTAGAGTATTCAAGACCTTCAATGCGCGGAAGAACCATTTTTGGAGATCTTGTTCCCTATGACAAATTATGGAGAACCGGAGCCAACAAAAATTCCATGGTTACTTTTAGCGATGATGTTACTATTGGCGGTCAAAAAGTTAAAGCGGGGTCCTACGCAGTATTTACCAAACCGGGAACAACATCCTGGGAAGTAATTTTCTATTCTGACACCAATAACTGGGGAACTCCTGAAAATTGGGACGATTCAAAAGTAGCGGCAAAGACCACGGCAGAGGTAATGTCTTTACCATTTGACGTGGAATCCTTTACTATGAGTATTGATGCTTTACACAATGATGGAGCTACTCTGGGGATTTTTTGGGAAAAAGTTTATGTAGGTGTTCCCTTTGAAGTACCTACTTCAGAAAAGGCGATTAAGAGTATTGAAGGCGTCATGAATGGACCATCAGCTAACGATTATTTTGCAGCAGCTTCTTATTACCATGAAGAAGGTAAAGACCTGTCGAAAGCTAAGGAATGGATTGATAAAGCAGTATCAATGAATGATAAAGCGTATTGGATGACGAGGAGACAATCTCTGATTTACGCTAAAATGGGCGATACCAAAGGAGCTATTGAAGCGGCTAAGAAATCTATGGCAGTAGCAGAGGCGGCTGGCAATGCAGACTATGTAAAAATGAACAAGGACTCTCTTAAAGAATGGGGAGCATTATAATTTATTCTAAATTCTAAGAATTTAAAAACCCCTGCCTTATCGGTTGGGGGTTTTTTTTGTTTCCTTGTTGATCGCGTGATTTAAGTATTGTCCCTAGACGTGATACTTAAGGCATACAAACATTAGATAGTCTTAATGGGAGGGTTCTTATGAAGCCTGTCAAATGATTCAAGCACTATTGCCAGGAGAATCACCAGCGCACATCCAAAAGCATTTAGCCACAAATAGGACATCCAATCCAAATACCATACAAGAATGACGGCTACTTGGGTAATAATAGCGGCAATAAAAACGGCATTCCCTTTTACAAATCTAAAAAAGAAGGCCAGCAAAAATATTCCCAAAACGTTACCGTAGAAAATAGAACCAATGATATTTACCAATTGTATTAAATTATCAAACAGGTTTGCTACACAGGCTATGAGAATAGCAACTATTCCCCAAAGCAAGGTAAATAACTTGGAAACCTTCACATAGTGCTCGGGTGAAAATTCATCTTTTTTATTCCTTTTATAAAGGTCCAGGGCAGTAATTGTGCCAAGGGCATTTAATTCTGAGGCAGTGGAAGACATGGCTGCAGACAGAATTACAGCCAATAAAAGTCCTACTAAGCCTTTTGGCAGATAATTTAAGATAAAATGGATAAATACATAATCCTTATCGTTTGTTTCAACAACGTCATCTGCCTTTCTTATCATAGCCTTTGCTGCTTCCCTGTTGTTTTTCTCTCTTTCAATGATCAGGAGCATTTCCTTTTTAGCTTCGGTAGTAGCGGCTTGGTCGTTTGAATCCATGGCTGATGAAAACTGATCCTGCGCCATTTTCTTTTCAATTTCCAGATTCTTGTGACCTTCCTCCAATAATTTATAATCTTCTGCATAGGAAGTTTGCATTATTGCATTCGTAGCTGCAGGATTAAAATTTAAGGGGGACGGATTATATTGATAGAATACAAAAACCATAACCCCAACCAGGAGAATAAAAAATTGCATAGGTATTTTGAAGATCCCATTAAAAATAAGTCCTAACTGGCTCTCTCTGATGGATTTACCGGAAAGATAGCGCTGTACCTGACTTTGATCGGTTCCAAAATAGGCAAGAGCAAGGAACATTCCACCGGTAATACCGCTCCAGAAAGTATACCTACTCTGTGTATTTAAACTAAAATCCAGGATGTTAAGTTTATCACTAGCACCCGCAATTTTAAGGGCTTTGGTGAATGTGATATCTGCAGGCAAATAACCCAGAATAAAAAAGAAGGCAATAAACATCCCGGTCATAATAACAAACATCTGTTGTTTTTGGGTAACACTTACGGCATTTGTACCACCGGAAACGGTATATATAATTACTAAGGAGCCAATAATAATGTTGAGGGTTTTTAAATCCCATCCCAGGACGGCAGAGAGGATAATAGAAGGTGCAAAGATGGTAATACCTGCCGCAAGGCCTCGTTGTATTAAAAATAATATGGCAGCAAGAGTACGGGTTTTAAGATCAAACCTTCTTTCAAGAAATTCGTAGGCAGTATATACTTTTAATTTGTGATAGAGAGGAATAAATACAATACATATAATTATCATGGCCAATGGAAGTCCGAAGTAGAATTGAACAAAACCCATTCCATCGTGAAAAGCCTGACCGGGTGTGGAGAGAAAAGTAATAGCACTGGCCTGAGTTGCCATTACAGAAAGGCCAATCGTCCACCATTTTGACTGATTCCCCCCAAGTACGTAATCATTTACATTTTTATTGCCTCTGGTTTTCCAGACCCCATAAACAACTATAAATAATAGGGTTCCACCAAGTATAATCCAGTCTATTTTCCCCATATCAACTGTATGAGGTCATTATAAAATAAAAAATAAGAATGTAAATAGTATTGAGTACCAATACAAGTGTATATTCTTTTTTCCAGGTAAGTTTCTCCAGCATCATTTACCTTTAATATCTGTAGTGTTATCTATTTTTTCTTTTCCCAAAGATAAAATATTCGCAAATATCTTATAAGCTCCGGAAACCCCTGCAGGAAGTTCTCTAAAAAAACTTATTCCGGTATATATATAATTTCCCTTACCATATGGTGCTACAAGAAGCGCTCCATTGGTTGGTGATTCTCCTTTGTCATTCATCTGTAGAATAGGTGTGAATTTGGGATCCCATTCATCAGGAAAGTAAAGTCCTCTCTCCTGAACCCAACCCTCAAAGTCTGAATTAGTAATGGCATTGGGAAAATTAATAACAGAATGGTCACTTGCAATAATCTTTACAGCAGAATCCTCATTAGTAATGCGGTCCCTGGATAACTTAAGAGGGTAGGGGGCGAGATCTTTAAAAGAGGAGTCTCTGCGTCCTGCAGTGTTGTATTGTACAATAAGGTTCCCTCCCTGCTCTACATATTCCAGTAAAAAACGCTGTTTAAATTTAAGCTCTTCAACAACGTTATATGCCCTGATTCCCGTAACAACTGCGTCATATTTGTTTAGACTACCCGATTCTATATCTGCGGGATCAATTAGATGAACAGTATAACCTATCTGCTCCAAGCTCTCGGGAATCTCATCTCCGGCACCCATTATATAACCAATATGCTCTCCCACTTTCCTGATGTTCAGTCTTACAACTTTGGCTTCAGAGGGAAGTAAAACTGTTTGGGTAGGAATATGGTCATACGCAATCTCTATTAACTCTCTATCTAATTCTTTGCCATCAATTCTGATAATAGGTGTAATTGTACTTTCATCTTCCTGGGACGGCGGGGTTAAGGTAAAAACAAGTGTCTTTTCATCACCCTTGTTTGCAATTTCAAATTCTATAAATTCCTCATCTACCACCCAACCTTTATTGTGGCCCAATTTCACATTTCCTTTAAGTCCGTTTTTATGAGCAGTAATAGTCACTGGTATTTTTCTAGGAGTTCTGTCTGCAAATATCAAAACCTTGTCACTAAATTTTGCGGTAGCTTCCGGTATAATCTCAAAGGGCTCATAAAGTTCTCCTTTATCAGGTTTTGAATATCTGTGAATAACCGGTTTTTCTATTTTTATGGAATACCCATCGAATCCCAATTCAAAGCTTGCATTAAAAGGGGGTATCGTTTCGGGGCTTCCAATTATTTCTGGTTGATTCACTTTATACATGCCAAGGCTTCCCTTTTCTGTCAACCAATAAGGACTTGTGTATTGTTCCGTTTCAGGTATTTTCAGATCCAATACAAGGTTCTTCTTTTGATTATTAGCTAAGAGTATTTTATTCTGGTTAAAAGAATTGGAGGCAAGAGAAACAGAATTAAATGAAATAGCAGCATTACTTCGATTAAGAACCTCAATATTTATTTTTACTGTACTACCGGGAACTGCATTTGGCACTTCAGATGAAGCTTCAAGATAAAGTCCGCAAGCAGTGAGAATAATATCCTGCAGTTCTTTTAATTTAATTTGTTTCCAATGATCATCCTCCAGATTAGCAAGCAATTTATGAGCTTCCAGTAATTCCGGAAGGTGTTTTGAGGGATTTATAAAGTCAAAATTTTCTTCTACTGAAACCAATATTTTGCCAATGGCTTCACCCCCTTTAATTCTTGACCAGCTTGTATCGATTCCTTCAAAAATATTTGAGGTATCATTTGGCAGATCCCCGGACAACAATTCTATATATTCGTCCTGACTACCTCTGTCGGACATTCTGCCAAAACCCTGACTCAAATGCTGACTGCTTGCAATAGATGCAATTTCGTTGTTAGAAAGCCCCTTCATGGGATAATAAACCCCAACATCTAAATTCATCATTTTGGATTTATCGGCATTTTCAAAATTCTCAGGGCTCCCATAGAACCACCATGATACATTAAAGAACGATCTTTTGGGCTGCCAAAGACTTACTTTATCCAATTGTTCAGGATACGCATTTTTATCATTAGCAAGATCAAAGGCTTCTACACTTAGCATTGCAGAAGAAGTATGATGTCCATGGGTTGAACCGGGTGTTCTGTGATCAAATCGATTTACAATAACATCTGGTTTAAAATTTCGAAGGACCCAAACAACATCGCCTAAAACGGCTTTTTTATCCCATATTTGTAAAGTTTCATCCGGGTGTTTGGAATACCCAAAATCATTTGCCCTGGTGAAAAACTGTTCTCCGCCGTCAACTCCCCTGGCCGCAAGCAATTCTTCTGTTCTTAAAACCCCCAGTAGTTCCCTAAGTTCCGAACCTATAAGGTTTTGACCTCCATCACCTCTAGTGATAGATAAATAACCGGTTCGGGCTTTAACTTCGTTTGAAAGATAAGATATCAATCGTGTATTTTCATCATCCGGGTGCGCTGCAATATACAAGGCAGAGCCCAAAAAATTTAATTTCTGTAAGGAATGAAAAATGTCTGAGGAAGTGCTTTTTTTTGGTACTTGGGCTAAAACGGATTGTACACCTAAAAATAGCCCAATAAAGAGTACCAGATAATAACGCATAGTTTTTTTATAAGATGGTGGTCAAATATAGAAAGATTAGAAGCGCAGCGATATTATTTAAAACTTCTTTAACAACTTATAATAATTCACTTTCATCAAGATTCTCATTTGTTGTTACATTTACCATTAAAATTCCTTTTTGAAGCATCAGGTTATTGGGATATGTTAATAATTCTGAATTATCATTTCGTAAATGAATATTAAATGCCCTTATGTCCTCAATAATGTAATTTCCCTCGTACTCTATTTCCTTATCCATTATTCTAATTCGATCACCTATTTTAAAAGGAAAAGAGAAGTAAAGAATAATTCCCGACGTAACATTGCTTAAAATGGACCATTGCGCAAATATAGCAACCCCAATAACCGCAAAGATTGAGGAAAAAATAATACCAAGCTCTCTGAAATTAACTCCCCAAATAAATATGATTATTACAATCCCAATAACGCTAAGGCCAAAAGAGACATATTTTATAATCAATCTGGTGCGTGCTTTATTCAGGTCGCTTGCGCTACCTACTTTACGAATGGTTTTGGATAAAATAAACTTTAAGACAAACAACGTTATTATAGTGATAACCGTTGCTAAAAGTTCATTCTTATAATCTACAATAAATTCTTCCATAAGTTCTATAAACCTAAACTTTCCCTCAAAACAATATCTGCGTTTGAATTTTGCCTCCAGTAAGGGGTAGTTATTGTTTTAATCTTTGTTGCTTTAGACTTGAGGGTTTTGGCATTTGCTCCAAAACCACTTTTAAACTCATCAGACCAACTTTCTATTGTATAGGGAAAAGTAGTACTGAAGTTGATTGTAAGGGTGCGTTCTAATTCGGGATAGGTTAAGGTATACGAACTAATTCCATCTTGCTCTGTAAGGGAGGCTATGGCCTTGAAGGGTTTAATCTCTTTATGGGCTACCCTTATATATTCTAATGAAGGAATAACTTTCAGCTCACCCTGGGGAAGCCCGCCAGGGTTTATTCGTAATTTATTCCACAACTCATTTTCCAAAATGTTTTTTTCCATTTTAAATTCCTGATCTGCTTCGCCTTCAAAATAAGAGTGTGCTTCATACTCAAAATCATCTCTATTATTCAACTGAGCATAAACATGTCCGCACCATTCCTGAACAGAAGCAGATATTTTTATCGCATGCTGATTGTCCTGAACCGGATAAAATGAACTGCTCATAATAGAATAAGGGTAAATACCCGTAAAGTATTTTTTAGTACTGTTCAATTTTAGTACCGGAATATTATCAGGATTATTTCTATCTGCCTTAACTTGTTTATCTACCAAAAATGGTTCCGTAACAAAAATTAAAACTGCATGTCCATCTCTTAGTTCCCCATATCGGGCTTGTTCCAATTTATAGGAGGTGATTTCCGCTTCTCCTGAATACCAATACTCCTTAAACTCTTCGGAAAGAGGTTTTGGTTTCTCGATTTCAGAATTATTTTTCAGGCTTTCAGCCTTGACAATTTCATTCTCTTTAGAGCTGGCTTTTGCTTCACAGGATATAAAAGCAAATGGTACAGATAAGACTAAAAAAATCAAAATTAGATTACTGATAAATAATTTCATAGGAATTAAATTTTGACCAAAACTAGTTAAAAACTACTGGTTCACCATGTCCATTAACGTTTTGTAAATTAAATGTGTAGGCAAGCCAACTATATTGGACTAGGGCTTTTCATAGGAGCCATTGTTAGCCTTTGTTATTTTATAAGTTTAAATAAATATTTAATACTTATTTATGATGGTCCGTTAGTTAATCTATATTTTGCTTAATTTGTTGTATAAGTATTTCAGTTTGCTCTTTTAACGGTAGATAGAATCCTCTATTTAGGTTTACAGATGTTACAATAAATAGATAGAGATTACTTTCAAATTCTGATTTTTCTAGAAAACTAAAGTCATTATTTGGGAATTTACTAGGTTTAACATCAATAAGGGCATCATCAATAATATCAAGGTGTCTTCTGAAATTTCCATTGTTTATAAAAAAATCATGGGTGTAATCCCTTCTTTCAATAACATATTTTTCCTGATTATTAACTAGTTCCAATTGGGATAGCCATTTAGAAATCTTATTTCTCAAGCTTGGATCAGATATGAGGGATAATTTTCCAGAGTTGTTTATTTCATTTATGGTTCCTTTGTTGGGAATGTATCTCGAGTCATATTTAAAGGCACCTACCATATCTTGGGATAATTCTTTTTCACTAACAATTGCTAATGAAGGTCCGGTGAATTCCCCAATATTTATGCAGGATTCAACAATCTTGGTATTTTTTTCAATAGTCTGATCAAGTATTTCAAGGTTGGTTTCAAACTCTTGCAAAAGAGAATTCAGTAATTGTTGCTCGGTATCTCTGTTTTTTCTTGTTTCATTCCAATTGTTGATTTGTAATGCAATTAAAATACCTAGAACGACTAAAATAATCTCGCCAAAAGCATATTTTAAATACTTCCCTGTTTTGTTCTGCTCCATAAGGTCTTTTCTAATGCTTCTAAAAAACTTAATCATAGTTTTCTTTTTAATGCCCGCACCTCAGCTGGCTCCTCACTATCAAAGGTCTACCAGACCTTTGATCACCGTTCGGCCCTCTAAAGAATTTTATCATGGGTTATTGGTTCATAATAGCTATGTAATTAATCAATCATTTCTTTTAACGCATTGTAAACTAAATGTGTGGGAAGCCCTACCACATTGGTATACGATCCTCTAATTTCCTCGATCCCAATTAGCCCAATCCAGTCCTGTATTCCATATCCCCCCGCTTTGTCAAAGGGTTTATATTCCTTGATGTAATACCGAATTTCCTCGTCAGTCAAATCCTTGAACTTTACTTGTGTACTGCTATTCACTAATCGTTGATCATTGGCTCGGGTGAAACAAACCGATGTAATTACTTCATGCCAGTCGCCAGACATTGATTTTAACATTAAATAGGCCTGCTCTTCATCTTCAGGTTTGCCTAAAAATGTACCCTTGTGCCAAACAACAGTATCTGAGGTTATTAACAAATCATTTACCTTAAGTTCTGCCAGAAAGGGCTTTGCCTTTAGTTTGGCTAGAAAATCAGCTATATCAATTCTCTTTAAATGATTCGGAAAGATTTCATCAATGGGCTTAAGGCGGACTTCAAAATCAAGACCAAGTTTTCTAAAGAATTCCTGCCTTCGCGGGGATGCGGAAGCAAGTATAATATGGAATTTCTTCACTTTTTCAATTAGCATAAGTCTAGTCGTTGGCGGCGCTGAAGTTAGTATACCAATCGCCTCGCACTTTCAGGACCTGCTCAATAACATCTCTGACACATTCATCCCCGCTATGCCTGTGTGATATGTAATCACATACCTCTTTGACTTCCTGCACCGCATCCTGTGGGCATGAAGCGATAGCTGCTAATTTCATAGCCGGAATATCCGGAAGATCGTCACCCATATAAAGAACATTTTTAGAATCGATGTTGTGCTTGGATAAATACGCTTTAAAAGGCTCTTTTTTATGGGCCGCTCCAAGATAAATATCCGTAACACCAAGTCCTTTCAGCCTTACTCTTACGCCTTCATTAGTCCCTCCTGAGATTATACAGACATTATACCCTTTTTGAATTGCCGTTTTCAGGGCATACCCATCTTTCACACTCATTTTACGGAGTAGTTCCCCCTCTGAGGTAATTAGCACATTGCCATCTGTAAATACCCCATCTACGTCAAATACAAATGTTGTAATATCCTTTAAAATTTGTTTATAGTTTTTTCCCATGGGTTTGTTGAATTGAATTACTTAATACAGAATAGATATTCTTATGACTTTCCTTTTTTAACAGATCGAGGTGCTGATCAATAGTGGTCTGATCATGACGCATGGCAGGACCTGTCTGGGCATTTAGGACGGACATTTCTGTTGCTTTTTTAGCTGTTTCCAGAATAAGAGGATTTAAAATATTAAATGGAATCCCCGCTTCATTACAGATATCACTCCCGATTAGATACAAATGATTGGTAAAGTTGTTGACAAAAACTGCAGCCAAATGCACTAACTTGCGCTGATTGGATGACATGATTTGTATGTGACCTGAAATAGAACTTGTCAGTTCTTTCAACAAATTGTAATCTTCACTATTTTCTGCTTCAATACAGATTGGGACTTCACTAAAGTCAACTTTTCTTTCTTTGCTGATAGTTTGTAAGGGATAAAAAACACCTCTTCTTACTGAAGCTGGCAGTGCCGATAAGGGCATGGTTCCTGAAGTGTGCACTACAAGCCCCGATTTATTTTTAAAATGTTGTGCTACAGTCTCTATGGAATCATCATTTACAGCGATAATATAAATATCTGCATCTGAAATATGTTCATAGTTTGTAGCGGTATTCAGGCAATTCTTAAAAGGGGTTAATTTTTTTTTATCGCGTCCTATGACCTGAATTATTTTAACCCCCTTTTTGTTATGCATAGCAGTAAAAAGCTGCTGTGCAACATTTCCTGTGCCTGTAAGTACTATTGAAAGCATGTTCAAAAATACAATATTTATAATGTTAACCTCACTTTAAAAATTAACAAACTTGTTTAACTTTTTAAGACCTTAAGTGCAATTGTAAATCATAAAAAGGCCTTACTTTTGCCTCCGGAATTCAAATTTATCTCTATCAAAATGAAAGAACTATTCAAGAAGATTTTCTTTTCTACCCGTTTAATGGCGGTTCTTTTCATTGTTTTTGCTACCGCCATGGCATTTGGTACATTCATAGAGAGTTGGTATAGCACGGAAACTGCAAGAATCTGGATCTATAATACTACCTGGTTTGAGTTGATCATGGTTTTTTTTGTAATCAACTTTGTTGGTAATATTTTTCGTTATCGTCTATTGCGCAAAGAAAAATGGCCTGTATTAACACTCCATATCTCCTGGATTTTAATTATTGTGGGCGCTTTTGTCACCAGGTACATAAGTTTTGAGGGTATGATGCCCATCCGGGAAGGTCGTACAGAAAATGTTTTCTATTCTGATAAAACCTTTCTTACCGTATTTATTGATGGGGAAATAGCAGGGGAGCCTAAACGAAAGATTCTTGAAGATGATCTTATTGTAACTCCTGAAGCCATAAAATCAAATTTACCCTGGACATCAGATTTTAACGGACAAGAAGTTACCGTTGCTTATGATGGTTTTATTAAAGGTGCCAAGAATGACTTAATTCCGGATTCAACAGGAAATTACTATTTAAAAATAGTAGAAGCCGGAGATGGCAACAGGCATGAACATTATCTCGAAAATGGGAAAGTAGCAAATATCCATAATATCCTGTTTTCATTGAACAGGGAAACGGAGGGTGCTGTAAACATAGTGACGACTGACAGTGTATATCAAGTTAAATCGCCTTTCGAAGGGAGCTTTATGAGAATGGCAGATCAGTTTCGCGGTATAGTCGTGAAAGATAGTTTACAGGAGCTTCAGTTACGATCGCTTTATAATATGGGGGGGATGCAATTTGTTTTACCCGAGCCACTTGTTCAGGGTTCTTACGGAGTTGTAAGTGTGCCGGAAAATGAAATTACACCAGCTACGCAGGATGCTTTGGTTCTTAAAATAAGCAGTAATGGTGAAACGGTTACGAAAAAATTATTAGGAGGGAAGGGTTCAAGCAATTATTCAGACAAATTTAAAGTTGGGGGTCTTGATTTCAGCCTTCGATATGGATCAAAAGTGTATCAATTGCCTTTTAGCATTAAACTGAACGATTTTATAGCCGAGAAATACCCGGGAACTGAAAAAAGCTATGCCTCTTTCATGAGTAAAGTTACCGTAGAAGACGAGCGGCCATTTGATTATGATATTTTTATGAATCATATTCTTGACCATAAGGGATACCGCTTTTTCCAGGCAAGTTTTGATCCGGATGAGCGCGGAACCGTTCTTTCAGTTAATCATGACTTTTGGGGCACCTGGATTACCTATATGGGGTACTTTTTATTATATATTGGATTAATGGGGATCATGTTCTTTGGCAAAACCCGATTTAAGGAGTTAACCCAAGGACTGGATAAATTAAAGAAGCAAAAGGCAGTGGCTTCGGCTATAATGCTTTTTGGGGTTATAAGCCTTAATGCCCAGGGAAAAACTCAGGACGGGGACCACAATCATCAAAATACGCCAAGTCAGCAGCAACTGGACTCCCTCTTAAATGCTTCTACCGTTACTAAAGAGCATGCGGCGAAATTTGGAGAATTAGTCATACAGGATGGCGGAGGAAGAATGAAACCGCTTAATACATTTTCTTCAGAATTACTTCGCAAACTAAGTTTTAAGGATAAATACAAAGACCTGAATGCCGATCAGGTATTCTTATCCATGATGTTAAACCCGGCCCTCTGGTACAATACAGAATTTATAGCCCTCGATAAAAAAGGACAAAATGATAGCCTCCGCGGAATAATAGGAGTAGAAGGAGCTCAGAAATACGTAAAAGCGACCGATTTTTTTGACTCTAAAGGGGCTTATAAACTAGCACCTTATTTACAAGATGCTTACGCCACCAGTACTCCGAATAAATTTCAACAGGATTATAAAGATGTCGATTTACGCCTTGGGCTTTTAAACAGGGCACTGAGCGGAGAAATTATAAAAATCTTCCCATTGTTGAATGATGAGAATAACAAATGGGTGTCTGCCGTAGAATACAGGTCCGGGCAATACAAAGTACCTGACTCACTTTATGCGAATTTCATCAAAAATGCTGTTCCGTATTATTTGCATTCTCTTCAAAGTGCAATAGCAAATAAGGACTATACCGAATCGGATAAACTACTGGCTGCATTTCATCAGAACCAACTAAACCATGGCAGTGAGGTGCTTCCTTCAGAAAACAGGGTAAAGGCGGAAATTATTTACAACAAACTCGATATTTTTAATCGCCTCTATAAATACTATGCCCTTGTTGGTATCCTTATGTTCTTTGTACTTGTGTTTACAATTTTTAAGGAAAGAAGGATATGGAATATAGCGACATACTTTTTTAAGGGAATAATTTATATATTTTTTATCTGGCATACCTCCGGATTAATTTTACGTTGGTATATTTCCGGGCATGCTCCCTGGAGTGATGCCTATGAAAGTATCCTTTATGTATCCTGGGCTACAATGGGCATGGGATTATTATTGGGCAGGAAGAGTAATATGACCATTGCGGCATCTGCCTTTGTTACTGCCATGTTATTGTGGATTGCCCATCAAAGCTGGGTTGATCCGTCAATAGCAAACCTTGTCCCTGTCTTGGACAGTTACTGGCTAATGATACATGTGGCGGTTATCGTCGGCAGTTACGGGCCGCTTACTGTTGGGATGATATTGGGAATAGTTTCTCTTTTGTTAATTATTCTTACCAATTCCAGGAACAAGGAGCGGATGGAATTAAACCTTAAGGAACTCACAATAATTAATGAACTTTCCATTACCGTTGGACTTATTATGCTTACCATAGGGAACTTTCTCGGGGGGCAATGGGCCAATGAAAGCTGGGGGCGCTATTGGGGTTGGGATCCTAAAGAAACCTGGGCTCTTATTTCAATAATGATTTATGCCTTTGTAATACATACCAGACTGGTACCGGGATTACGTGGAAGATGGACATTTAATTTTCTAACTATCCTTGCTTTTGGAAGTATTATGATGACCTATTTTGGGGTAAACTTCTATTTGGTAGGGCTCCATAGTTATGCAAGCGGTTCTCAGGTAATTACTCCTGTCTTTATTTGGTATACACTATTTGGGGTATTACTGTTAGGAGGTATCAGCTATTGGCGATATAAGCTGAATTACGTTAAATAAGTATTCATATGATTCCATGAGCTACGCTCACTGCCACCTAAGAAGGTGTGATGTTTTAGTGAAAATCAATAAACCTAATTGGTGTAGCCCACAGGAATTATTTTTTTTAATACTTTTATTTAATCACTTCATTAAGTTTTAGGCTATGTCCAAGTTAAAATTCAAATGGAATTCAGATAAAATATTAAGTCTCTCCGCAATGAGTATAAGTGTTTTGACGCTTCTAATTTTTATCTATCAGACCAACTTAATGAGTAAGCAGAATTACCTGTCTATTTTGCCCTATGTGCAAATATCCTACTCAGACGATAAAGCTGAAAACACTTTTTCATTGGATATTAAAAATCATGGAGTTGGCCCGGCTATAATTGAATCTGTTATCATTTATTATAAGGGTGAAAAGCACGATCTTAGGGAATACGATAATTATTTATATAATTACCTCAAATCTGAAATGCCGGTTTTAGATAGTGTTAAATTCTTTTCTACCTCTAGCTTAGATAGGGGAATTGCCATTCCGGCTAATACCAATTATAATGTTTTTAAAGTACTAGGTTCTAAAAAGGATTATGAATTACTTACAAGCAGTCTCGATAAATTATTAAGGCAGGGACTGCGTTATGAAATAGTCTATCGTTCTATTCAAGACGAACGCTGGATGATTTATAGTGATTCTGAAGGGCCGCAGAAGCTAGATTAGGAAATACCTGTATTAGAGCAATCTATGAAGTAATTCTGCTATCTAATTCATTTTTGTATTTACGAAAATATTTGCATCTTTGTTTCATTATGAAGTACTAGAAATTATGTTAGTAATAGATGTCATCGGGATAGTTGCCGAAAAATAATCTCCATCCCTGGAAGATTATAAGACATTTTTTTTCTTCAATTAATATAATTTCTATAAAATGACACATCAGAATAAAATTACATTTAATAAGCTTTACAGGTATTTTATAATAGCCATTACAGGAAAAGAAACCGAATTCACAACCGGGAGTATCCGCAAGGCAGTTTTTATGCTTTCCATACCCATGATCCTGGAAATGATGATGGAATCTATATTCGCTATTGTTGATATAGCCTATGTATCCAGGGTAAGTGTAAATGCAGTAGCCACAATTGGCCTTACTGAATCTGTTATAACCCTGGTATATGCCATTGCCATAGGCCTTAGTATGGCAGCAACTGCTGTCGTAGCAAGAAGGGTAGGTGAGAAAGACCTTAAAGGCGCCAGGCAAGCCGCTATGCAGGCAATACTGTTGGGGATAGCGGTGGCTGTCTCTATAGGCGTAGTGGGGTTTCTATACTCTAAGGAAATATTGGCACTTATGGGTGGGGAACCCGACTTAATTGCCGAGGGCTATGGCTATACTAAATTGCTGATTGGAGGCAATATCACAATAGTTTTACTTTTTTTAATCAATGCCATTTTCAGAGGGGCAGGGGATGCCTCTGTGGCAATGTGGACATTGGTTCTATCAAACGGACTTAATATTATCCTGGATCCTGTTTTTATATTTGGCTGGGGTCCGATTCCTGAATTTGGTGTTATGGGAGCAGCTATAGCGACAAATATTGGCAGAGGAACAGCGGTAGTTTTCCAGTTAGGGATCTTGTTTTTTGGCTGGAGCAGAATTAAACTGGCGGTTAGTGATATCGTATTAAGAACAGGAGTAATGCTTAATCTTATAAAGGTTTCCCTGGGAGGTATCGCTCAATTTTTGATAGGTACTTCAAGCTGGGTATTTTTAATGCGGTTAATGTCCGAATTCGGTAGTGAAGTATTGGCTGGATATACGATTGCTATAAGGGTAATGATGTTTACTTTCATGCCTGCCTGGGGAATGAGTAATGCGGCCGCCACGCTAGTCGGCCAGAATTTGGGAGCGAAACAACCTGAAAGAGCAGAGAAGTCGGTTTGGATTACCGGAAAATACAATGCCTATTTTATGCTGGCTGTTTCTTTAATCTATCTCTTTTTTGCTCCTGAAATAATAGGCCTTTTTTCTAATGTTACCAGCGTTGTTGAGAATGGGGCACTTTGTTTACAGGTTGTTGCTGCGGGTTATATCTTTTACGCTTATGGGATGGTTGTCTCTCAGGCTTTCAATGGGGCAGGAGACACAAAAACTCCCACAAAGATTAATCTTATTGCCTTCTGGGCATTTCAATTACCCTTTGCTTATTTGGCCGCAATTACTTTTGAATTAGGTGCTCTGGGTGTGTTTCTGGCCATAACTCTAGCTGAGGTAATGCTGTCGGTAATCGCAATCATCTGGTTTAGAAAAGGCTATTGGAAAAAAGTTCAGGTATAGCCTATTTTTGTAACTTTATGCGCTAATAGAATTTGTATGAAACAGAACAATAAAGGGATAAATACAATTTGCACCCATGTTGGTGAATTAAAGGACAACGAGTACAAAGGAGCTGTTTCTCCCTTGTATATGAGTACCTCATATGCCTTTGAGGACGTCGATATTAAAAGGTATCCCAGATATTTCAACACCCCTAACCAAAAGGCTTTGTCTAAAAAAATAGCAGCTTTGGAACATGCAGAGGACGCCATGATTTTTGGGAGTGGAATGGCTGCTGTAAGTACCGCACTGCTGGCTTTTTTGAAGGCTGGTGATCATGTGGTATTGCAAAACATGTTATATGGAGGAACACAGAATTTGGTTACAAAACAATTTGAAAATTTTGGGATATCATACTCATTTACGGAAGGTTTAAAACCATCAGATTTTGAAGCAAAAATCAAGGAAAACACAAAGGTTATTTATATTGAAACCCCGTCAAATCCTTTATTGACCATCACAGATCTGGCCGCTGTTGCAAACATTGCGAAAAAGTACAACTTAGTCTCCATGATAGACAATACCTTTGCGAGTCCGGTAAATCAAAACCCAATTGATTTTGGTATTGACGTGGTTATCCACAGTGCCACAAAGTATATGGGAGGACATTCAGATATTTGTGCCGGTGCTGTTGCTTCATCCAAAGTAAATATGGAGCGGATTTTCCAACTGGCAATAAATCTTGGTGGAAGTCTTAGCGATTATACAGTATGGCTGTTGGAGCGCAGTATAAAGACCATGGGGATTCGGGTCAAATGTCAAAATGAAAATGCAATGAGGCTTGCAGAGTATTTGGAGGAGAATGTGAATATTAAGCAGGTTAATTATCCTGGTCTGGCTTCTCATCCTGAACATGCTTTAGCCAAATCTCAAATGCATGGCTTTGGGGGGATGCTTTCCTTTGAACTTAAGGAGTCAATTGATGCTACTGAATTTCGAAAGGCACTTAAACTTATTAAATCTTCCATGAGCCTGGCAGGTGTCGAAAGTACTGTACTTTCACCAACTCAGACTTCACATGCGCTGTTATCAGAAGAAGATCGGTTTAAGCAGGGAATTGCCGACGGATTAATTCGCTTTTCCATTGGTATAGAGGAGCCGGAAGATCTGATAGCAGATATAGATCAGGCTTTGGAACAGGTAAAAGCCAAACAACCGGCATTGAATAGTCAATAAATTACCAGATAAATACCAAATGAAGTTAGACATTTTAGTTTTTGGAGCACATCCTGATGATGCGGAGTTAGGAGCAGGGGCAACTATAGCCAAAGCAACCGCAAACGGTAAAAAAGTAGGGATTATTGATTTGACCAGGGGGGAATTAGGTACCCGGGGCACTGCCGAAATCCGCGATAAGGAGGCTGAAAACGCAGCGAAGATATTGGGGATAGTAGTAAGGGAGAACCTGGAATTTGCCGATGGTTTTTTTACGAATGATAAAACCCATCAACTAGCGGTAATTCAATTAGTGCGAAAATACCAGCCAGATATAGTATTGTGTAACGCAATCAAAGACAGGCATATAGATCATGCCAAAGGAAGTAAGTTGGTAAGTGACGCTTGTTTTCTTAGCGGATTGATAAAAATAGACAGCAAGTTACCGGGTGATGACGAATGGCAGTTACCCTGGCGGCCTAAACAAGTCTATCACTATATTCAATGGAAAAACCTGGAGCCTGATTTTGTTGTTGATGTATCTGGATTTATTGAACTAAAAATGAAAGCTATTTCGGCTTATTCCTCACAATTTTATGATCCTGACAGTAAAGAACCCAATACGCCTATAAGCAGTAAAAACTTTACAGATAGTATTGCTTATAGAGCCAGGGATTTAGGGCGTTTGGTTGGGGTTGAATATGGAGAAGGGTTTACTACGGAACGTTATATAGGCGTTAAAAATCTTTGGGATATTTTTTAGACTGCCTGACTATAACTTTTCTCCCTTTTGGGAAGTGTGAAAAAGAAACAGCTACCTTTGCGCAGGGCACTTTCCACCCAAATGCTACCGCCGTTCTTCTCTACCATTTCTTTACAGAGAGCCAGTCCAAGACCCGTCCCTTTTTCGTTAGCTGTACCATAGGTAGTGATATTCGAATTCTTCTCAAAAAGATTCTTTACTGTAATTTTATCCATCCCAACACCTGTATCTTTAATTGAAACCTCCCATAAATTATCACGTTCACGTGCCGATATAGTTATCATCCCATTTTGTGGTGTGAATTTTAAAGCATTGCTGATAAGATTTCGCACAACAATATCAATTTGATTGCTATCAGACCATGTAAGTGTATTTTCCACAAGCTCACTTACAATTTTTATTGACTTCTTTTTAGCAATTTCAGAAAGTAATTTAATATTTTCAGAAACCAGTGATTCAAGAGCCATGAGTGAAGGCTTGGTTACCGCACCGTTCATCTGGGTATGTCCCCAGCTGAGTAGATTATTTAAGGTAAATGAAATGTGATCAACGTCTTCCCTTAATTTCGGAACAAATTCTAAAAATTCATCAGTTTCAATATCCCCATCAGAATATAGCCTTAACAGTTCTTGAAGAGCTCCTACAGGACCTCGAAGGTCATGTCCTATTATTGAAAACAGTTTTGTTTTTGTTTCATTACTGTCCTGTAATTCAGATTCCCGTTTTTCCAGAATTTCTTTTTTGGCCTCTAGTTCTTTATTAAGTCGTTTTTGGATTTTCTCTGCCCGATATACCAAAATTATGATTACTATAAATACGACTAATATGGCTAGTGCTGCTATGATATACCGCTGTTGTTGAGCTAATGCTTTTTCATTTTCCGCTATAAGCGTTTGCTTCTGTTTATCATATTCAGTTTTGGTTTTAAGCATGGTTAAACTCTTCTTATTCTCATTTCTGGACAAGGTATCAGAAAGTTTTTGATAGAGTTCATGAAAGTTTAAAGCCTCTGAGTAGTTCTTTTTATTTTTATTTATTCTGTAGAGCGTATAAGCGCATTTTTGAGTCCCCTCCATGAACTGTATTCTGTCAGATATTGCATAAGCCTGAAGTGCAATTTTCTCAGAAATACTATCCTTGCCTTGCCCTAAATATGCCTCAGCCATTCCATTATAGAGGTCAATTTTACCACGGTCATCATCCAGACTTCTATGTAATAATTCGCTCTGGTTATACCAATAAAGAGCCCATTTATACTTATTTTCTTTTAAATATATCTTGCCTTTAATTTCGTAGGTAAATGCCAGCCAATCTATTATTTTGTGCTTTTCAAAAATACCAACGCTTGAATTAATATTAAACATGGCATAATCTAGTTTACCCATATCTGCATAGACTGAGGCCAGATTACTTAAAGTTTCTGCTATAATAATCTCATTTCCCAGCTCCCCATTAATTTTTTTTACTTTTTTGTAAAAATCAAGGGATTGTTCATAGTCTTTTTGTGAGGCATAAAGGTTCGCGATGTTCTCATTCATAATTGACAACATCTTTTTATCGTCTATTTCTTCCGCAATTTCAATGGCTTCGAGGTATCCCGTCAAAGCATGGGCATAGTCTCCTTTATAAGCATTTTCTCCTGCAAGATTGTTTATGATTCTAAGGCTTAGATCTTTATTCCCAAGTTCTTTGGCAATCTCGTGACCAACTTTATAATTGTAAATCGCTTTATCAGAATCTCCCTTATCAGAAAAGTAATCCCCCAAACGAAGTCTGGATCTGCATTCGCCTTCTTTGTAGCCAGAATCAATACTTAATTGAAGCGCCTCTTTGGAAAGGAGTAACAGGCTATCTGTATTATAATATCTAAGTTGAGACCCTAATTCATTCAATAGGTCAATATAAAGAGTGTCTCTTGTAGAAAAGTCTTTTTGGGACTTAAGTTTCCGGATACTGTCTTTGTATTTTTTTTGTAGTTCCTGCTGAGCATTGGCATCTGTCATGCTGCATATAACAAGTATAACAATTGCAGCATGCTTAATGACGTCTATAAAATGTGTCCGGATGTAGGTCAAAATAAAGGGCATGGGTTACTAACCAATTTCTACAAATAAAATTACAGCGGTGATGCTTAATGGTCTAATTTATGTTGTGAAACGCCAAATTTTGTGTGTTTTATCGACCTTACCATGCATTTCATCGGTATTTTTAAATAGATTGATGATTTTTTGATGATTTATACCAAGGTTGTTTTAAAGTCTAAACCATAGTATAGCTCTAAAAATTTCAGGAGTTTAGTTTGAAACAATGGGTAAAAAAAATTACCTTTGCCAGCGCTTACAAATGGTGGTTGTAGCTCAGCTGGTTAGAGCGCTGGATTGTGGTTCCAGAGGTCGCCGGTTCGAACCCGGTCTTCCACCCTTATTAGTTTTCTAAAGCCCTGTCATAAATGATGGGGCTTATCTTTTAAGCTTATTTCGATTGGCCTGGAAATTGGAATTGAATTAATTATTCCTACTAAATTTTGATCTTTACTTAGAAGGAGTAACATCTACCTCAATACGCTCATCCCTGTTTGCAATTTCCCAGGCTGTGTAAAAGATTAATCGCGAGCGACTTTCCAATGCATCATAGTTTATTTTATTCGGTGTGTCTCCGGGTCTGTGATAATCTTCATGTGTACCACTAAAATAAAAAATGATTGGAATATTATTTTTCGCAAAATTGTAATGGTCGCTTCGGTAATAAAAACGATTGGGATCATTTTCATCGTTATAAGTATAATCTAATTTCAGCTGCGCATATTTGTCATTAATATCTTCCGATAGTTCATGAAGCTCCTTACTTAACTTATCAGAACCAATAAGATAGACGTAATTTCCGTCACGCTCATATTTAGGATCAATGCGTCCGATCATATCTATATTGAGGTTGGCAACAGTTTGAGAAAGAGGAAAAACAGGATCATTATCTGTATAGTACTTTGATCCAAGCAAGCCTTTTTCCTCACCGGTAACATGCAGGAATACTATAGATCGTTTTGGCCCGTTACCGGAATCTGCAGCCTGTTTAAAAGCTTCGGCAATTTCAAGCATAGCAACGGTTCCGGAACCATCGTCATCTGCACCATTATTAATGTCACCATTGTCATTAACCCCTATATGATCTAAATGTGAAGATATGACCACAAACTCATCCGGTTTTTCAAAACCACGAATAACCGCCACAATATTTTCAGACGATACGGTCTCATTATTACTTTTAATATTAAGAGATATAGGCTGTGGAATTATACCTGAATGCTGTGCTTCCTTGATGGCAGGGAATATATTTTTAATCATGGTTTCGCCTAGGAGAACTAATGCTGCATCGTGTTTTTCAACCTTAATTTCCATTTTCATTTTATTACTCCCTTTCAAATAGTCATAATATCTTTTATAACGGCCGTAATTGTCCGGATCATAATATAGTACTCCTTTGGCCCCTTTACTTCTGGCCAATTTTAATCTGGCTGCTGCAGCATCAGATTTATTACTCCAAACAGATTTTTTAGAATTTCCCGAAATCAAATATGTGCCGTCTTCATTTACAGGCTCTCCGGACTTTATTAATATAAGCTTCCCCGATACATCCAATCCTTTATAATCTGAGTAACCCTTGTCTTCAATCCCGTAACCTGCATAAATAATTTCGTCAAAATCACCTTCAATAGGTGTAAATGTTAAAAAATCGGTTCCTATCTCATATAGAGTCGCTCCGGCCATTATGGAGCCAACAGGTAATTTGGGGAATACCAAAGGAACTTCTTGTAAATAGTCACCATCTTCTTTCGCTGCCGGAACTCCCATCGCCTTATAATTGGCCTGCAAATAGTTTACCGCCTTTTTTTGTCCCGGTTTCCCGGTTTCCCTACCCTGAAATTCATCAGAGGCATAGATATATAAATGTTCCTTAAGCTCTTTTTCGGTAATCGTGACTGCATAGATCCGTGGATCTATAGTTACATTTGCAGAAGCAGTATCGGTTTGTTCTGCAACTGTTTTCTGAGAAGTGTTACAGGCTATCAAAAGTCCAAATATGATGAATGCTATTTTTTTCATAGAATAATTTTGAAGCGTTTTGGAAAATTTCACAAAAATAGTAAAAAGAAAAGGATTTATTCAGGCAGCATTCTAACAAATTCCCTGAATCTCGATGCCGTAAAAATTTTAGAAATTTAAAAGGGAGACCCATAATAAAAGACCCCTAAAGTTTTCTAAAAAACTGCCATTATCGTACTTTTGTGTATCATTTTTAAATAATAATAATTATTACATTTACGGATTATATTTTTCTTTTTTTTTAATTAATAAATTATAACAATACAGGGTTATGAAATTATCTCAGTTTAAATATTTATTTGCAATCAGTTCTATATTTTTAGGAGCTGTTTGCAGCGTTAATGCACAGGAACAGTCTTTAGGAGCTATGGTATCCAATAAAGTGGGCTTGTACGTTTTTCCTGCAAAAGACCAGAGTGCAGCACAACAGGCAGAAGATGAGTCTTATTGCTATAAATGGGGCGTTCAGCAGAGTGGCATAGATCCTTTAAATCCTCCGAGTGTTCAGGCGCAACAAGTGGAAACGGGACCTGATGGTTCTGCTGTTAGCGGGGCAGCCAGGGGAGCATTAGCAGGTGTGGCTATTGGCGCAATTGCGGGTGATGCGGGCAAAGGGGCTGCTATTGGAGCTGCATCCGGCGCCATGGTAGGACACAGAGCCAGCAGGGTAGGGCGATCGCAGCAACAACAGGCAAATAATCAGGCGGCAGGCCAGGCAGAAGTTGATATGATGAATAGCTTTAAAAAAGCCTACAGTGCATGCCTGACGGGTAAAGGATATACGGTAAACTAAAAACCTAAACCATATAATTATTAAATCAATTATTATGAAGATTACTTCTATAAAAAACTATTTCAACACCCTTTTTATGTTTTTACTATTGGCGAATGCCTTTGGTCAGGATATAGGGGAGAATGTGAACTTACTATTGGTTCGAGAAGATAAAGTTTCTCCTGCAATGGCCGATGAGTATGAAATGTCCCTTGCGGATCTTAAAAATTACCTGACCGAGAATCAGGTAGAGGGATTTAACTATTTTACACATATTCAGGATAACTTTGAGTTTACACATGTAATACCCTTAAAAAACCTGGATGGTTTGAGTGAAGGAACCCGTGAGGCTCTAATAAAAAGGGTCAACAAGCCTGAGTTGAGCCTTATCATGGATTATTTTGACCTCGCTTTAGATTCCTACAGGCATTATGTTGTTCAATATAAAGCTGAATTATCTTATGTTCCTTCTACACTGCAATGGGATGAAGGCAATACCTACAGGAAATGGCACTATTATCATTTCTACCCGGGGTCAGAAGAAGAAGTTGAAGAGATCCTTGCCGCATATAAACATTTGTATAAAACGAAGAATGTGGATATGGGATTCAGGGTCTTTGCGGGTCAAATAGGGTTAGAGCGCCCT